>DASRQW010000356.1 GCA_035696245.1 Longimicrobiaceae bacterium
CACCTACTCCGGAGGTGACGAATGACCAAGCGCGCAAGACCAACAAGCCCGCGCCCGACCATCCCTGGCGCAAGCAGGGAACCTTTCGCCGGACATTTCTAAATCAACCAGACCCCGGACTTTTCTAAATCAACGCGACACACCCGGCAGACGAAAGGCTTTCGGGCGAGGAGGCGAGCCGGGAGATGCACGGCGGCGCGGCGGCGTCCCTCAACCGCGTCTGCCGATGCAAACGCAGAAGCGCGCCGGCGGATGCGGGCGCGCTTCGTCGTGTTCGGGAGATGCGGGCTGCCGCTTCGGCTCAGAAGCTCTTGACCAGCTCCACGGCCACGCCGGCCTGCTGCGTCCACTCGGGGCGCGGGCCCACCTGGATGCGCACGTGCATGTCCAGCCGGTTGAGCAGCTTCTCCAGGCGCTCCTGGCTGAAGCCCTCCACCTTGGCGTTGGCGAGCTTCGAGAAGTCCGGCTGGCCGATGTCCAGGAGGTCGGCGGCGGCCTTCTGCTTGAGACCGCGGCGCTTGCACTCCTGGACGATCAGGAATGCCAGGTCCACGCGGGCGCGGTACTCGTCGGGGTTGGGAAGACCGAGACGCTCGAAGAGATCGTCACGGATTACGGGCCCGATGGAATTTTCGCTCATGGGAGATCTCCTTTGTGCAGTAGCGCCGCTGATAGTCTTCCCTGGCCGCCTTCAGCCGGGCTTCGATGGTGTTGATGTCCGGCTTGGGCGTCCCGATCCCCGACGTGCTCTTCTTCTTGAAGACGTGCAGCAGGTACACGCATTCCGGAAAGTCGGCCACGTAGGCGGCGCGGTACGTGTCGCGGTCGAAGTCCTCGACCAGCTTCATCACCTCGCGCGAGACGCCCTCGCGGAACGGCCGCGCCTCGGAGGGATGCCCGCCGTTCTGCACGAACCGCAGCGCAGCCCCGAACCTTCCTCTCACCGCTTCCGGCATGCCCGTCAGGTCGTCCAGCGCAGAGCCGATGGGCACCAGATCCTTCGATTTCGGTAGACGCATGATCAATATGGTTGAATGACCATAATAAGGCAAGACCCTCTCCACAAGATCCATCGAACCGCGGGAGAACAGGTACGGCAGGACTGCGGACGTGCATCTTACAGCGCCAAAGGAGCCGGCACAAGGTGGACGGTGTTTACACACGAGCCGGATGGGAATCCCACGGCAGTTGAGTGGCTTCAGGCGAGCGGGAGAGATTCGAGGGCGGCGACGGCGGCGCGGAAGACAGCGCCGTTCTCGTCGCACGTCGGGTCGTACGATGCGACGCCGAGCGCGGCGAGACGGCCCGTCGCGGCGACCGTCGCGACCGCATCCGCAAGCTCGGCGGCGGTGAGGCCGCCTGGTACGGCGTAGGAGTTCGCGCGGCCGACGGACGTGTCGAGGACGTCCAGGTCGAGGTGGAGGTAGATGCGCTCCGAGTCTCTCGCGAGACGTTCGACGGCTTCGCGGAGAGCGCCCGTACGGATCGCTTCGGTGGAGAGATGGGTGATGAGGGAGGTTTGCAGCAACTCGCGCTCACCGGGGTCGAGGTCGCGCGCGGCGAGGACGATGCGCTGCTCCGCCACGGGTGTGAAGCCGGGGATGCGCGCGGCGGGTCCGCGCCAGCAGCGGCCGGCGAGCGTGGCGAGGCACATGCCGTCCAGGAACCCGCTCGCGCTCGTCTCGGGCGTGTTGAGGTCGCCGTGTGCGTCCAGCCAGACGACGCCGAGACCGCCGGTGCCGACGCCCGCCGCAGTACCGATGGCGCTGCCGCAGTTGCCGCTCAGGACGAGCGGGAAGCGCCCCGCATCCACCGCCGCGCGGACGCGTTCCGACAGGCGGGCGTGAAGCGCGAAGGTGGTCGCGATCTCGGTCGGGAACGGCGCGTCGGTCTCCACGTACTCCGCCTTCACGTCGTGGCCAAGGGCGCGGAGGGTGCTCGCCAGGCCATGGCGCAGCAGGTGGTCCGGCCCACGGCCGAAGCGCTCGTCCCGGTGGCCGGAGTCGTACGGGACGAGCAGCGCCTGGACTTTCACGGGCGGGTAGTGCCCGGCAGCGCGCCCGTGAACCGCGCGACGCGTCCGCCCGCGCCCACGGCCCAGCCCGCGTCCGGCGCCGCGAAGCCGACCGCGTGGAAGCCGGCCGTGTCGATGGGCATCCACGTCGCTCCATCATCTACCGACCAGCTCGATCCGCCTGGCCCCACCGCAACCACCGTGGGACGGCGCGCGCCCGGGACGTAGACGACGCCCTCGCGCACGCCGGGCGGCATCACCCGTCCGCCGGCCATCCACGTGCGGCCGCCGTCGGTGCTGCGGGCCGCGTCGCCGCCCTCACGCTCGCGGCGGTAGTCGCCGCCCACGGCCACGCCCGTGCCCCCGTCGCGGAAGGCGGCCGAGAACGCGCCGGAAGTCTCGTTGCCCGCGAACGGCAGCTCGGCCACGCTCCACGTACGCCCGCGGTCGGGCGTGTGGAGCACGCGCGCGACGCGGCCGCCGCCCGTGGCGATCCACGCGTCGGACGAGCCGTGGACGCTGACCGCGGTGCCGCTCGCCGCGAACGCCGCCTCGCCCGCCAGCGGAGCGGGGATGCTCTCCGGCGGCACGCGCGTCCAGGTCCGACCGCCATCTCCCGTGGTGACGATGAGGAAGTGGCCGTCCACGGGGTCGCTGAACGCGATGCCGTTGCGCGCGTCCCAGAACGCCATGCCGTCGAAGAAGGCGGCGGGCGCATCTTCCGTGTGCACCACGGTCCAGCGCCGTCCGCCATCTTCCGTGCGGTAGATGCGCGCCGGCTGCCCCGCCGTGAGCAGCACCGCCGTGCGCTCATCGAACGCTTGCACGTCGCGGAAGTCGAGCTTCGAGGCGCCCGGAACCGTGTCCGCGCGCCACGTAGCGCCGCCATCTACCGTGCGCAGGAACGTGCCGCCGCTGCCGCTGGCCCACGCCACGTCGCGGCTCACCACGCTCAAGCCGCGTAGCGACGCGGTGGTGCCGCTGGTCTGCATCGTCCACCCAAAGCCAGCGGAGGGCGACGGCTGTGCGGCGGGCGCGGCGCAGGAGGACAGCAGCGGAAGCGCGGCGATGAGAGAGCTTCGGGAGATGCGCATGTGCGGACGGAGTGTGAGGATGGAACGACTGGGCGGGTCAGAGGAGCGAGCCCTGAAGCGGTTCGAGAGTCTCCACGGCGTCGCCGATGGTGATCCAGCCTTCGCGGAGGACGCGGGCGTAGACGCGCGAGTCGCCGGGCGCGGCTTTCTGCGAGATGCGGTTGAAGCGCCCGTCGGCGAACGAGCCCGCGATGTTCTTGCACGGCACCGTGTAGGTGGTCACCTCCACCTCCGCTTCTGCTCCCAGGCGCAGGCGGACGCCCGGACGCACGAGAGGCCAGTCGATGCCGCTGACGGTGACGTTCTCGCCCGTGGTGCCGGGGGCGATGGGGTGACCCTCGGTGCGCAGGCGGCCGATCACCTCCAGCGAGTACAGGCAGACGGCGCGGTTGGGGCCGCCGTGGAAGAGCCGGTTCTTCTGCCGGTCGCCCACGATGCCGGCCTGCGTGACGAGCGCCTGGTGCACGGGCAGCTTGGGCACGCCGCCGTCGCTGGTGCTGATCTGGTGGATGATGCCCGCCAACTCGCCCTCGCGCCATGGGTGGCGATGCGCGGCGATTCGGCCGCCGTGCATCTACCGAAAAGAGCACGCCGCGGGCCGGAGTGCAACGCGGCGAAGGGCGCCCGCGCAACCCGGCACGGGCGCCCTTCGTCCGCCGTCGATCCGCCGCCGCGTCAGGTGGATGGCGACGCGGTGGAGGCCACGTCCGCGTCGATGTTGATGCTGACGCCGCCGTACGTCTCCGTCGTGTCCAGCCGCCCCTGCCAGACAGAGGCGAAGCTGAACCCGGAGTCGGTGGGCGGCCGCGTGAGGTCGAAGTTGAGCGTGGACGACACCCAGAACCGAGGCGTGCCGCCACGCCCGCTGCTCGCGTATACGTCACGGGCGGTGTTGAAGAGCGTCGTGGCGTTCGTCCGGTGGCAGTAGACGCCCGGCGCGTAGCGGCCGTCCGCCAGCACGCGCCCGATCCAGGCGCGGTAGTACGCGTCGAGCGCGGCGGAGACGGCGGTCACGGGCTCCACGTCCAGGAAGATGACGGTGCCGTTCGCGAATCCCTCCGCCTGCACGCGGGCGATGGCGTCGTTCGCGTCCGCCGTGCCGCGCGCGGCCGTAAGCAGCGAGGCCGAGCAGGTGGGCACCGTCTGCGCGCCCACCTCGGCGGCGGGGATGCGCTGGAGCGCCGCGCCGAAGTCCTGCTGCCCCACGTACAGCACGCCGAAGCCCCAGCCCTGCGCGGCCAGCGTGGCGCGCTTGCCGGACCACGTCACGTCGCGGTGACAGGGCGCGGGG
>DASRQW010000357.1 GCA_035696245.1 Longimicrobiaceae bacterium
GACCTCGCCCGCCGGTTCATGTGCCGGTTCATGCGCCGGTTCATGCGCCGGTTCATGCGCACGAAGCGTGTCGCCGGGCAGGCCCGAAACCGGTAGCGTACCGTCATGCTCACAGCCAATGCTTCCGATGCGGCGCGGGACTCCGGGGTGACGACGCCCGCGCTCGATGATCCACGCTACCAGGCCGTGCTGTCGCGCGACCGCACATGGGATGGCGCGTTCGTGTTCGGCGTCACCTCCACGCGGATCTACTGTCGTCCCTCCTGTCCGTCGCGGCGCCCGCGCGCCGACCGGGTTCGGTTCTTCTCCGGTCCCGACGACGCGCGCCAGGACGGATTCCGCGCCTGCAAGCGGTGCCGCCCAGACGAGGCCGGCGTGCAGGGCGGCACGACCTCGGCGATCGTCCGCGCGCTGATCCGGCTGGATGGCGCTGACGAGACCGTGCCGCTTCCCTCGCTCGCCGAGACCGCCGGCATGAGCCGGGCACATTTTCAACGCGCGTTCACCCGCGTGGTGGGATGCTCACCGCACGAGTGGCAGGCGGCACGCCGCGCCGACCGGCTGCGCTCCGCGCTGGTCTCGGGTGCCGGGGTCACGACCGCCGCCTACGACGCGGGCTTCGAATCGCTCCCCAGTGCCTATGCGGCCGCCGATCGTCATCTCGGCATTTCGCCGGGCGCGCTGCGGCGCGGCGCACCGGGCGAAACGGTGTTCTACACCGTCGCGTCCTGCGCGCTGGGGCAGGTGCTCGTGGCGATGACCGCTCGGGGCGTGTGCCGCGTCATCCTCGGTGACGACGCCGCGGCGCTCACCGCGCAGCTCGAGGACGAGTTGCATGCCGCCACGCTGGTGGCCGATGACCCGGTGGTCCGCGACGTGGCCGCTTCGGTGATCGCGGCCGCCAGTGGCGCGACGCTGCAGCGGGAGCTGCCGCTCGACCTCCGCGGCACCGCGTTCCAGCAGCGGGTGTGGAAGGAGCTCACGCGGATTCCGCGCGGCGAGACGGTGACCTACGCCGAGCTGGCGCGGCGGGTGGGCGCGCCGGGCGCGACGCGGGCCGTGGGTACGGCGTGCGGCGCGAACCCGGTGGCGGTGGTGGTGCCATGCCACCGGGTGCTGCGGGGGGATGGGGCGCTCGGCGGCTACCGCTGGGGGACGGAGCGGAAGGCCCAGCTGCTGGCGTCGGAACAGGAGCAACGCGGCGGCTGACGTCCCACGCCGTTTGCACCGCTAATGCATCGCGACAGGTTGAATCCCGAACGCATTCAAACGTCCTGTTCGCTTGCACTGCGCTTCGGCAGATCGTACTGGTGGAACTCGGCGCCATACCCACAGGCGGCTGATGTTGCTTCACCCGAATGCGGAAATACCCAATGAGCGGACATGGATCGAAGCCACTGCGCGGGCTCCTGAGCACCGGTCAATCGAGCATCGGGACCGCCAGGTTCGGACGCATGTTTCGATGGCTGGAGCCGGCGCAATCGCCGAAGAATGCAGCGGAAGAGTTGCAGATCGAGGCGATGATGCAGGAGCTCGCCGGCCACATGGTCACCAGCGAATTCGCCGAAAACGTCGACGACGGGGACCCGACGCCGGATGCGGCGATCACGACCTCCGAACCGGAGGATGAAAGTCCGACCATTCCCGCGGGATACACGTATCTCGGTCAATTCATCGACCACGACATCAGCTTCGATCCCGCGTCGTCGCTGCAGCAGCAGAACGATCCCGATGCGCTCGAGGACTTTCGTACACCGCGATTGGATCTCGACTGCATCTACGGCCGCG
>DASRQW010000358.1 GCA_035696245.1 Longimicrobiaceae bacterium
AACTCTCCTCTGCAGAACCCTCTCGGAAATGCGAACACGCCTGCTCCCGCATCTCTCGATGTGCAACGGCAACATCTGCCTCCCCGCGCGTCACGCGGGAATGCAGCCGCGGATGAAAATGCGCTTCGAACGGGTTCACCCATCGGGAGATCCCGCGCGGATGCGATAAATCGCACCCCTACGGTCGGAGAGATCGTCAGGGCGTTCAAGGCGAGTGTCGCACGCCAGGTGAGGGTCGCGGGTGCAGTCGAATTCGCGTGGCAACGAAGCTACTACGAGCACGTCCTCCGCACCGAGGACCAGCTCGGGCGGGCTAGGAGATACATCGGCGAGAATCCACTGCGGTGGGCTTTGGACGAGGAGAATCCACGGCGGGGCTAGATCCAAAAGGGCCGGGCGGACGCTGGGGAGCGTCCGCCCGGCCTCATTCGTGTCCGCCGAGTCGCGTCAGGCGACGACGGAGCCGGTGCTGTCGGCGAGGGCGAGGTCTGCGGGGCGGTCCGGGAGCGCGGTGGTGGCCGCATCCAGGTACTGCGCGCTCACCCAGCCGCGCACGCCCGACGCGCCGTTCACGCTGCCCTGCACCGCCACCTGCTTCCACCCCCCGTTGTCCGCCAGCCCCTGCACCAGCGTACCGGGCGGCAGCGGGCTGCCGGCCACCGGCGCCGCGTCGGTGCTGGCCGCGCTCCGGATGTTCAGCGTCGACTTGGCCTTGAAGAACCCGCTCGCCGCAGACGGCTGCGCCGCCCCCGCGGCTGCCGAGCCCGAGCCGGCGCCCAGCATCACCTCGGCGCGGAACTGGTCCATCGGGAACGCCGGGCCCGGGTCGACCTTGCGGCCGGGGGAGATGTCCTCGTGCCCGATCACCTCCTTGATGCCATACGTCTTCACCAGCAACGTGGCGATCTCGCGCGCCACGTCCATCTGCGCCTGCGGGTACTTGAACCAGCCGGACGACTTGGTCTCGTTCTTGTGCACCGCCTGGATCACGTCGGCGTCCTTGTAGCTCCCGCCGAAGTCCGCCGCCCAGTGGTCGCCCTTGCGCGTGAGGCGGCCGGGGTTGTCCAGCTCGATGCCGATGGAGTACGTGTTCAGCCCGTCGATGCCCTCCCACGTACTCTTGCCCGCGTGCCACGCCACCTTGTTGAACGCCACCATCTGCGTGACCGAGCCATCCTTCCCGATCACCAGGTGCGCCGACGCCTTGGCCTGCGGGTCGGCCAGCCAGGTGATCGACTCCTTCGCGCTGCTGCCCGCGGTGAAGTGCATCACCAGGTAGCGGTGCTGGTTCACGCCGTTGGCGCTCACGTTGGGCGTGCGGACGAACGGGTACGGCGTGCCGTCGTCCTTCACCAGCAGGTGGTTGACGATTTTCATGGGGGAAGCTCCCTCGTGGAGATGGCGAGCCGCGCCGGAGCGCGGCGAGCGGGCGGAGGTCGGGAAGCGCCGGACGTGCGGCGCCTTCCGGAACCCACATCATTGCCTGTGCCGCCGGTCAAGTCAACACGGACGCCGCCGTTTTCGGCATCGCCACACGACACCCGCCGGCCGCGATACGCCCCACCCGCGCCACGCCTGCGACTTCGCGCAACGTGTGTCGTGTATCCGACGGGAGATGTGTTGCGGACGGCGGATATGGATGCGGTGACGGACGATGTGTTTCGGACGGGTGATGCAGGCGTGGCGGTAGATGTGGATCGGGGCGAGGCTTGGATGCAGCGAACGGAGGATGTCGATCGACCGTCGAGGATTCGGAGCGGGTCGGGAGATGCGGATCGGGTGGATGCTTCGCGGGAGACGGCGGGAGATGGGGGAAAGCCCGCGGGGGATCCCGATGCTCTGGGATCCCCCGCTGTCTTCCCCTGGAGAGGGAAACTTCGTGCTCTTGGATACTTCTACAGGTCCATGGTGCTCTGCGTTCCATCGGGCCGGCCGTTGGAGCCGCGCAGCCACTGCACGAGCTTCATCACCAGCCACACCAGCAGCACCAGCGGCAGCACCTTGAACAGGAGGACGCCGCCCAGAACGAAGGCCACGCCGAGCACCGCCGCCACCACCTTCAGCGCCACGACCGCGAGGATCACGACGACTGCCCACTTGATGATCGTTTCCAGAGTGTTGTTGCTGTCGCTCATCGGAGTGCTCCCGAGCAGGTTCGAATTCCAGGTGCCAACTTGCTTGGGAGTGCCTACGCGGCCCGCATCGCCGAAGTTTCAGCGGCGCGGCGCGGGCGTGGCGGAGCGGTGCGGCGGCGTCCATATTGTGCGGCGGGGCACGCCGTCCATCTCCCGAAAGAGCGCCGCCTGCATGAGCTTCCAGACCGGTCCGGCCCGCATCCGCATGGGCACGCAGGGGTGGAACTACCCCGGCTGGGTGGGCGCCTTCTACCCCGAGGGCACGCGCCCGGCCGACTTCCTGGGCACGTACGCCCGCGCCTTCGACACGGTGGAGGTCGACTCCACGTTCTACGCGATCCCGCCCGCCAAGACGGTGCGCGGCTGGGCGGATCGCACGCCGCCGGGCTTCACCTTCGCGCTGAAGATGCCGCAGGAGGTCACCCACGAGCGCCGCCTGGTGGACGCGGAGCCCGTGGTGGACGAGTTCACCGACCGCGCGCGCGAGCTGGGCGACAAGCTGGGACCCGTCCTGGTGCAGATGGGCCCGGACTTCGTGCCGGCCGAGATGCCGGCGCTGGAGCGCTTCCTGGCCCGCCTGCCGCGCGACATGCGCTTCGCGTTGGAGCTGCGGCACGCGCGGTGGGTGCGCCCGCAGGTGCTGCCCGACGTGCTGTCGCTGCTGGCCGAGCACGGCGTGGCGCTGGCGCTCAGCGACGGCCGCTGGATCCCGCGCGAGGTGATGACGGAGCTGGCCGGGCGCCCCACGGCGGAGTTCCACTACGTCCGGTGGATGGGCCCCAACCGCGACATCGTGGACTACTCGCGCGTGGTGGTGGACCGCACGGACGAGCTGGAGGGCTGGGCCACGGTGCTCCAGGGGCTGCCCGGGCGCGGCGTGTCCGTCTTCGGCTACGTCAACAACCACTACCAGGGCCACAGCCCCGCCTCTGCCCGGCAGATGCAGACGCTGCTCGGGCAGGCGCCCGTGGAGCCCGGCCGCCTGAGCGAGCAGATCTCGCTCTTCTGACGCCGGCTCCTCGCGCAGGGTTGCCCCTCCTCTGTCGATCGGCATCTCGCCGCGCGCCGGTGCGCTGACCGGTAGAGATTCCGCCACGGCACATCGTCCGATCGCATCTCCAATCTTCATCTCCCGTCCCGCCTCTCGTCCGATTCGAGATGCGGGGCGTTTTCTCGCGCGCCCGTGCGAGGCGTCGAGGCGGACTACGCGTCGTGGGGAGATGTCCCGCGCGAAGTTCCGGCATTTCCTCTCGGTTCGTGCGGAAGGACCGCGCTATCGTGGGGTGCGGGGCCACGGCCCGCCCCGCACGCGCAGTCTGGACGAACCCGCACGGGAGTCTGAGATGAACGCGCTCCGCCAGAGGTCCCCGCTTCCACTCTTCGGCCTGCTCGTCTCCGGCGTCTACGCCGCCGAAGTGCTCACCGTACGCCTCGCCTTTCCCCGCACCTCGTCGCCCGGCCTGCTCGCGCTGGCCGTGGTGTTCGATCTGGCCGTCGTCGTGCCGGCCGTCTACTGGCACCTCTTCCTGCGCGGACGCCAGCCGGTCGCGAAGGTGGCGCCGGTGCTCCTGCTCAGCCTGGTCGGCGCGGCGGCGGTGCTGCCCGGCGGTATCCGCATGCTCGCGCCGCTCCTGCCGTACGCCGCCGCACTCGCGGAGCTGCTCGTCGTCGGCCTGGTGGCGCGGAAGCTCGCCGCGTCGCTCCGCCGGTCAACGCAGATGCCGGGCGACGCAGCGGACCGCATCCGCCGCGCGGCCGTGGAGGCGCTGCCCTTCCGCGCCGTCGCCGAGGCGATCGCGTTCGAGGTATCGCTCATCTACTACGCACTGTTCAGCTGGCGCGCTCGCCCCGTGGTGCCACAGGGCGCGGAGGCGTTCACCAGTCACCGCCGAAGCGGCTACACGGCGCTGGTGGCCGCGCTGGTGATGGTGAGCGTCGTGGAGGGCATCGCCGTGCACCTGCTGGTGGAGGCGCGGAGCGCGACCGCGGCGTGGACGATCACCGCCGTGGGCCTGTACGGCGTGCTGTGGGTGCTGGGCGACCTGCAGGCGCTGCGTCTGCGGCCCACGCTGCTGGAGCGCGACCGGCTGCACGTGCGCGTGGGGCTGCGATGGGCGGTGCGCGCGGACTGGCACGACATCGCCGAGCTGCGCGACGTGGGCGGCGAGACGCTGCCGGAGAAGGCGCCCGGGTATCTGCGCGCCACGGTGCTCGGCAAGCCGCGCCTGGTGCTGGAGCTGCGCCGGCCGGTGACCGCGCACG
>DASRQW010000359.1 GCA_035696245.1 Longimicrobiaceae bacterium
CGGGCCCTGGCACGGGGGATGCTCCACGGGACCCGCGTTTCCTGCCGTGCGACCGCGTTTGACCGCCGGTCGCGCGGGTGTAGATTGCCGTGCTTGCTCCCGTCCGCGCCCGGACGGCGTTTCCAGCGCCCGCCCTTCCCGGCGGCACGCGCTCCGCGCTACGCGAGATCGATGCTCCTACGCCCCGGGCGGCCCCTGCGCGCGCTCACTGGACGGTTCCGCTCCGCCGCCTCGGCCCTGGCCGTGGCGGCCCTCGCCGCGTGCGCGGCCAACGGCGCCGGCGGTGCCCCTTCGGGCCCGCTGCCCGCGTACCAGCAGTACGACGGCCGCAAGGTCACGGCGGTGCTGTTCGAGACGCCGCCGGGGGTGGCGCTCAAGCTGCGCCGCGACTCCATCGCGCTCATCATCGCCACCAAGACCAGCCGCTGCCGGCTGCTCTTCATCCCCGCCTGCCCGTTCGGCGCCGGCCGCGCGGTGCACTCGCTGGACCTTGGGGTGCTGAGCCGCGACGTCTCGCGCATCCAGCTGTACTTCCGCGACCACGGCTACTACGGCACCAGCGTGGTGCCCAGCGTGACGCCCGACGGCGACGACGAGGCGCGCGTGCACTTCACCATCGTGCCCGGCGACAAGGTCACGCTGCACTCGCTGGCGGTGGAGGGCCTGGACTCGCTCTTCCAGCCCGGCCAGATCGAGAAGCGCCTGCCGCTGAAGGTGGGCAAGCCCTTCGGCCGCCGCGACTTCATCTCGAGCGCCGACACCATACGCAACGCGCTGCTCCAGAAGGGCTACGCGTACGCCCAGGTGCTGCGAAACTACGGCATCGACACGGTGTCGGACGTGGCCGAGGCGAGCTACCAGGCGGTGCCGGGGCCGCTGGTGCGGGTGGACACGATCATCTTCGCGGGGCTGGACCGGCTGGAGGAGAAGATCGCGCGGCGGCAGCTCACCTTCCGCGAGGGCGACGTGCTGCGGGCCTCGGCGCTGGACCAGAGCCAGCGCAACTTCTTCGGGCTGGAGCTGGTGAGCTACGCCTCGGTCGAGATCGCGCCGGACTCGATGCAGCTTTCGCCGGACTCGCTGCAGCTCCAGCCGGCGGAGATCGGGACGACGGTGCTGGTGCGGATCGTGGAGGCGGCGCGCTTCATGGCCGACGTGTCGGCGGGCATCGCCACGCAGGACTGCTTCCGCAGCCAGGTGACGCACGTGGACCGCAACTTCCTGGGCGGCGCCCGGCGCCTGGAGCTGAACGCGGCGGTGTCCAAGCTGGGGGTGGGCAGCTCGGGCGGGCTGGAGAACACCTTCCTCTGCCGCGGCCTGCAGACGCCGGACTCGGCCAGCAGGCTGGACAAGGCGATCAACACGTCGGTGAACTACCGCCTGGCCGCGAACTTCCTCCAGCCGCGCTTCTTCGGGACGCACACGAGCGTGACGGCGGGCGGGCACCTGGAGCAGACGTCCGAGATCGGGCTGTACCTGCGCCACTCGGCCGGCGCGCAGCTGGGCGTGGCGCGGCGGGTGGCGCCGCGCACGGTGGTGAGCGGCTCGCTGAACGCGGAGCGGGGCAACACCGACGCGCGCGACGTCTTCTACTGCCGCGCGCTGCAGGTGTGCGACCCCGCGGCGATCGGGCCGCTGAAGAAACCGCGCTGGAGCAACTCGCTGAGCGTGGGCGCGGTGCACAACGCCACGCGCGGCACGCTGGCGCCCACGTCGGGCTTCCAGGCGCGCACGCAGCTGGACCTGGCCTCGCGCGTCCTGCGCTCCGACGACAGCTACCTGCGCCTGCTGGCGGACGGCGCGCTGTACCGCCAGGTGCGCACGGGCTGGATCCTGTCGGGCCGGCTCATGGGCGGCACCTTCATCTCCGGGCTGGAGGGCCCCAACGGCTACATCCCGCCGGAGCGGCGCTTCTACGGCGGCGGCGCCAACAGCGTGCGCGGCTTCGCGACCAACGCGCTGGGGCCCACGGTGTACGTGATCGACCGGTTCAAGGTGCACCACCCCAAGGGCGACACCGTCACCATCACCAGCATCGACACGCTCACCGACGGGTCGGCCACGGGCGGGCGGCGCACGGTGCTGGCCTCGGCGGAGCTGACGATGCCGTCGCCCTTCCTGGCGAGCTACTTCCGCTTCGCCACGTTCGTGGACGCGGGCCAGGTCTGGGACCCGCCCACGGACTCGGTCGTCTCCCACCCCGGGCTGCGCGTCACCCCGGGCGTGGGGCTGCGCATCGCCACTCCGGTGGGCCCCATCCGCCTGGACGTCGCGTACAACCCGTACGGCCCGGAGCCGGGGCCGCTGTACGCGATCGACCCCGCGGGCGGGCTGTTCCGGGTGAAGAACCGGTACGTGCCGCCGCAGCGGGGCGGCTTCCTGCGCAGGCACCTGGCCTTCCAGGTGGCGGTGGGGAGCCCGTTCTGATGGCTTCGCGCCGCGAGCGCGCGCGCCGCGCCGGGCTGCTGCTCCTGGGCCTCGTGGTCGGCCTGGGCGTGACCGTGCTGGGCCTGCTCACGTACGTGAACCACGTGCGCCACGCGCGCACGGAGGCGCTGGTGAGCGCCCGCCTGGGCCTGCCGCGCGAGGCGTTCTCGCTGGAGCGCATCACCGTCGACGGCCACGTGGTGGGCTCGCTCAGCCGGGTGGCGCTGCTGGCGCGCGGCGGCGACACGGTGGCCACCGCGCCCGAGGTCACCTTCAGCTTCGACGCGCGGTCGCTGGCGGGGAAGGGGCCCATCGAGTTCGACGCGATGGAGGTGCGCCGGCCGTTCATCCGCCTCGCCCAGGCGCGCGACGGCACGTGGAACTTCTCCCGGATCTGGCGCGTGCAGGCGGGGGGGAAGGACGTGAAGCTCGCGGCGGCGAACAACGCCGCCGACTCGCGCCCGTACGTGGTGCGCAACGCGCGCATCGTGGACGGGCGCGCGTCGGTCGCCATGCTCGCGGGCCCGGTGCCGGACAGCGGGACGGCGCTCTTCGCGGCCGAGGGAGGGGCTCCCCGCGTCCGCGTGGGCCGCCAGGTGATGACGGTTCGGCACGTGACGGGCATCAACGGCACGCTCTCGTCCATCCGCTTCGGCGGGGCGGACGGGTGGAAGATCGACGTCGGCAGCCTGACCGCGAAGGCGGACCACCCGGACCTGCACGTCGCCCAGCTCGCCGGCACGGTCGGCTCGCGCGACGGGGAGCGCATCGACTTCGACATCCGTACGTTGCGCACGGACCACTCGGCGTTCGACGGGAAGGGCTCCATCCGCCTGGCGGACGCCGGGCTGGGGATGGACTTCCGCATCCGCGCGCATCCGCTGGACTTCCGCGACCTCCGGGGCCTGGGCTACAAGATCCCCGCGTCCGGCATCGCCCGCTTCGCGCTCGACGTGCGGTCCGGCGCGCGCGGGGCCGTTACGTACCGCGTGACCGACGCCACCGTGGCGGCGCTGGACTCGCGCGCCAGCGGCCACGCGACCATCGTCACCTCCCCCGGCGCGGCGCCCGCCTTCTCCGACACGCGCCTCGCGCTCGAACCGCTGCGCATCTCCACCCTCGAAGAGCTCGGACTGGTCAAGCCGACCGGGCTCGCGGGCGAGGTGCGGGGGACCATCGCCAGCGTGGACGAGGTCCGCGCGGGCCGCGGGTCGCTGCGCCTCGATCTGGAAGGCACGATCGCGCCGAAGGGCGGGGGAGAGACGTCCACCATCGCAGCGAACGGCCTGGTCGCCCTCGGGGCGAACGGCGGCGCGCCGCGTTTCGACGGGCTGCGCATCGACGCCCGCCCGCTGTACCTGGCGACGCTGCGGCCCTTCGCCCCGGCGCAGGCGAACATGCTGCGCGGCGTCCTCCGCGGCGGCGCGACGCTGACGGGCACGACGGAGTCGTTCCGCATCGAGGCCGGCAACCTGGCGTACCAGGTGGGCACCGCGCCTTCCACGCGCCTGAGCGGCCTCTCGGGCCGGGTGACGATGGGCACCACGCCCACGTTCGACCTGACGGCGCGCGCGGAGCCGCTGGCGCTGGCCACTCTCACGGAGCTGTTCCCGGCGCTGCCGTTCCGCACGGCGGTGCTCAACGGCCCCATCTCCATCGCCGGATCGACCCAGAGGATGCGGGTGACGGCGAACCTCCAGGGCGACCCGGGCGGCATCGACCTGCGCGCCACGGTGGCGCTGGGCGCGGTGCCGCGCTTCGACGTGGACGCGAACCTCTCGGCCTTCCGCGCGGGCGCCGTGCTGGCGGGCGGGGTGCCGCTGGACGGGCCGCTGAGCGGGCACGTGGCGGCGAGCGGGACCACCGAGGACTTCCGCTTCGACACCAACCTGACGCAGGGCGCGGGGCGGCTCCAGCTCGCGGGCACCGTGCGCCGCCCCGGCGGCACCGCGCCGCAGGTGGACGTGTCGGGAAGGGTGGACAACTTCCGCGTGGGCCTGCTGGTCGGGAAGCCGGACCTGCTGGGCGGCCCGGTGAGCGGCCCCATCGCCGTCTCCGGCGGCGGGCGGCGGCCCTACCGGTTCGACGTGGGCCTCGCCGGGGCGGTGGGGATGCTGGACCTGCACGGCTGGTACGCGGCGGGCACGGTGCCCAGCTACGCGGTCGCCGGCCGCGTGGCCGGCCTGGATCTCCACGGCCTGCCGGGCTTCGCCACGGTGCCCGTCACCAACCTGACGGCGACGGTGGACATCGCCGGCAGCGGGACCACGCCGGAGACGTTCAACGGCCGCATCGCCTTCGACGCCTCTCCCGGCTCGACCGTGGGCGGCGTGCCGCTGGAGGCGGCGACGGCCCGCATCGTGGCGGCCAACGGCGTGCTGCGGGTGGACACGTTCACGGTGGCGCTGCGCGGCGCGCGGGCGGAGGCGTCGGGCACGCTGGGGCTCACGCGCGACGACCCGGTGGGGCTGCGCTTCTCGCTCACCGCGCCCAACCTGGCGGCGGTCACCGGGCTCTTCCCGACGGCGGTCGTGGGCGGCACGCTGCCGCAGGTCTCCGGGGCGGTCAGCGCGCGGGGCACGGTGACGGGCTCGCTGCGCAACCTGGCGGTGAACGCCACGGCCAGCGGCAGCAACGTGCAGTACGGGACCAACCGCGCCGGCTCGTTCAGCCTCATTGCCAGCGGCACGCTGGGCGCGGCGGGGTGGACCGGGCACGCGGCCGTCAAGGCGACCGACGTGGCCGCTGCCGGGCAGACGCTCAC
>DASRQW010000360.1 GCA_035696245.1 Longimicrobiaceae bacterium
CACCACGCCCGAGAACCCGAGCGCCCCCAGCCGCCCCAGTCGCGCGCCCAGTCGCCGCGCCATCTCGTCGTCCGGCAGCGGCGCCTTCGCCGGCGGTGCCGCTCCACCCGGACCGTCTGCCTGGTCGACGGACATGCCCGCGATCCCGTGCGGCGGCGCGGCGTCTACCGTGAGCCGCAGCACGAAGTAGTCGCCCTGCCCGCGGCTCCGCACGTGCGCGGCGATGGACGTCGGCGTCTGCGCGTCCACGCCCGTCACCTCCGCCGCGCCGATGTCCGCCCGCAGCCGCTCGATCATCTCCAGGTGGTGCTCGCGGGATGAGCGCTGCGCCAGCCCGGCCGCGTACGTCCCCACCAGCGCCTCCGCAGATGCCGCGTCGCGCGTCGCGAGCGTCGCCAGCACCCGGCCGAGCGCATCGCCCGCGGGCGTGTGCGGAAGCGCCACCGTCTGCGCTCGCAACGGCGCCGCGGCGAGCGTGAGCAGCATCACCAGCATTCGTATCGTCTTCATAGTCGGCTTCGTCCGGTAAGGTGAGATGGGTGTGTACGTCTGTAGATTTACATCTGTAGATCACTGAGGCGCGCAGATGGTTGCACAGGCGCTTCCGGAGATGTAGATGCGCCCGCTACGGACCTACGGCCGAGTGGCCGGAGATGCCGTTCTTCGGTGCGTCTGGAGATGCAGATCGGGCGAAGCGGCGAGATTCCGCGCGATCCCGGCCGGGCGCCGGTCGGCCCTGAGCCGGCGCAGCACCTCGGTTTCCATCCGCACGGGCTGACGTACCGCCGCGCGGACGGCGAACGACGGCGCGCCAGCGGCGACGGCGAGGAGCAGGACGGATGCGGCAGCCACTGCTCGCCACGCGGCGGATCGAGGCTCGGGCGAGGGCGGCGCGACCAGGCGCTCCACGCGGCGGACGAAGGGCGAGCCGCCTTCGATCATTGCCGGGAGTGGGAGGTCGGCGCCGCTGGCAGGAAGCCACGCGGCCACCTGAGCGAGCGAACGGGCCAGCTCGCGGGGGCGGCCGGTCGCGCGTGCCGCCTCCGCATCGCACAGCAGCTCGGCGCCTTCGCGGAAGCGGCGCAGGGCCAGCGCGTTGAGCGGCTGAAAAAAGCAGACGCAGCCAACCACGTTGAACGCGTGCAGCCACAGCGGATCGCGCCGGGCCAGATGCGCGGCCTCGTGCGCGACGATGCCGCGCTGCTGCGCGGGCGTCATCTCCCGCAGCACCCGCTCCGGCAGGCACACCTCGCCCACGCCGAGCGCGACCGGCGCCGGAAGCACGTCGCTCACCGTCACGCGCATCTCCCGCCCGATGCCGGTCCCGCCTGCGGCTTCTATCCACAGTCCGCCGGCCAAGCTCCGCCGCTCGTCGTCTCCCATCTCCCGCCGGCCCGCCAGCAGCCGCCGCAGCCGCGCGTGCGCGCGCCCGAAACGCGCCAGCCGGAACGCCGCGCCTCCCGCCCAGGCGAGCGCGAGCGCCGCCGCCGCGATTCCCTCCGCCGGCAGCGGCGGTGCGGGCGCCTTCTCGCGCCAGCGGCGGACGACCGGGCGCGCGCCGGGCCCGCCGGAGCGCGTCACGGTCGCGAACTCCCGCACCTCCGCAGGCACGGGAGACGGAGCGCGGACCGCGATCCGCCCGCCCAGAGGCGAGAAGCCCGCGGCGGATTGGACCGTCGCCGTGGCGATGCCGCCCAGCAGCGCGGCCTTCCACAGCAGGTCCGCCCCTCGCTCGCCCCGCACCGCGCGGAAGCGGACGAGCAGCCACGCACCGCCAAGCGCGAGCGTGCTGTGCACGGTGTACGTCGCCAGCCACAGCCCGGCCGCCACCAGCCACCCGAGCGCGGGCACGTCAGCGAGCGCCGCCATCGTTCTCCTCGTCGCCCAGCGAGTCCAGCAGCGCACGCACCCGCTCCAGGTCGCCCGGCGCCAGCTCCCGGCTCTGCACCAGGTGCGACACGAGCGCCGCAGCGTCGCCGCGGAAGAGGAGCGACGTCAGACCGTCCACCATCGCCCGCCGCACCTCTTCCTCCGTGACCGTCGCGCGGTAGAAGTACTGGCGCGCGTCGCCGCGCCGCGCGAGCAGCCCGCGCTTCTCCAGCCGCGAGATCACCGTCGCGACGGTGGACTGCGCCAGGTGCCGCTCGTCCCACAGCGCGCGGAACACGTCCGCCACGCCGGCCTCGCCGCGTTCCCAGAACACGCGGAGGATGGCGAGCTGAAGGTCGGTCAGGTGCGGCGATTCGGGCATGGGAGCGCGCGGGAAGGGGAGATGCACATCTACAGATGTAAAGTACCGGGCGGAGAGCATGCGTCAACGACCGCGATGCCGCGGGAGATGAGGATCGGATTAGGACATCGCCGCGTGGCGTTTGACTGCGTCCGGACGAGCGGCTACGCTTGGGCCGTCCGCCCGCCGATCCCACCCGAGCCGCCGCCCGCCCATGTCCAGCGAACTCGGCAGCTTCGCGCTGCTCTGCTTCACGTCGCTGCTCGCCATCATCAATCCGCTGAGCGCGGCGCCCATGTACCTGGCGCTCACCGACGGGTACACGGCGGGCCAGCGCCGACGCACGCTGCGCAGCGGCATACTCACGGCGTTCGCGGTGCTGGCGGTGTTCGCGCTGGTGGGCGGCTTCATCTTCCAGGTCTTCGGCATCACGCTTGACGCGTTCCGCATCGCCGGCGGCGTGATCTTCTTCGGCATCGGCACGGACATGCTCCAGGCCAAGCGCAGCCGCGGCAAGACGACCGAGGAAGAGGAGGAAGAGGCCACCCGCAAGACCGACGTGGGCATCACGCCGCTGGGCATTCCCATGATCACCGGCCCGGGCGCCATCACCACGGTCATGGTGCTGATGACGCAGGCCACGTCGCGGCTGCACATCGTGATCGTGTTCGCCGCGGTGGTGGTGGTGCTCGTCATCTCGTACGGGGTGCTCGCCGCCTCGCCGCGCCTCGTGCGCTTCTTCGGGCAGACGGGGCTGAACGTTATGACGCGCATCATGGGCCTGCTCGTCACGGTCATCGCCGTCCAGTTCATCGTGGACGGCGTGCGCCCCATCCTCACCTCCATCATCCGCGCCGCCACGCACCGGTAGATGCATTCGCATCCCTCGGCCGCTGCATTGAGTCAAAAGACGAGATGCATCTATCTGTTTGTAGGGGTGCGATTTATCGCATCCGCGCCAGACCGTCCAG
>DASRQW010000361.1 GCA_035696245.1 Longimicrobiaceae bacterium
CTACACGCTCCCCCTCACGCTCCAGAGGTGCCTCGCGGCGGCCGATCCGAGCGATCTGAACCCCACTCGCACGACCGACCCGAGATCGCCTGTGAGCACAGTTCTCGGATTCTGAGCACCCGATTTTCAACAGACTTCTAGGGCGGGTTGCCTATCAGTCCAGAGTGACGATAGGGCTGGTTTACCGCATTCCGGGGAAGTTTGTGCTCTGGACCGATGCGAAAACTGCTCTAGCCATCGGCGTGAGTCGCGCGCGAATCCGAAGCCGTGGCACCGCCATGCGAGAGAGGGGGTGCCGCCCGAAGTCCGGGGAAAAGCAGATGCCGATGCCCGCCAGGGAGCATCGGCATCTCTGCATCTACCGAACTGACGTTGTGGGCGACGCGTTCGCCGCTGACGATCAGCGCGCCGCGCCGGAACTTCCGGACTGCTCGACTTCGCGGAAGAAGTCCCCGATGCGCTGCATGCCCTGGGCGAGCATCTCCGGGGTGGCGACCCAGGAGAGGCGGAGCCAGCCCTCGGCGCTCTCGCCGAAGGCGCGGCCAGGGACGGTGACCACGCGCCGCTCCACCAGCAGCCGCTCCGCCGCATCGACCGAGGCGGCGGCGAGGGCCGGGGGGAGCATCACCATGCAGTAGAACGCGCCCTCCGGCGCCAGGTGCGGCACGCCGTGCTCGTGCGCCAGCCGCAGCAGCATCTCGCGGCGGCGGGCGTAGAGCGGACGCTGCGCCCGGAGCCCGCCGTCCTGGCGGAAGATCGCGAGCGCGACCTGCTCGGAGAAGGTGCTGGACGCGGTGTTGACCAGCTGGTGCACCTTCACCGCCTCGGCGATCACCTCCGCCGGGCCGATGAGCCAGCCCAGGCGCAGGCCGGTGAGCGCGTTGCTCTTGGAGAGCGACCCGGCGACCAGCGTGTCGGGATGGTAGGCGGCGATGGAGACGGGCGGCTCGGGCGTGTAGTACAGCTCGCGGTACACCTCGTCCGACAGCACGTACACCGGAGGCCCGGGGCGCTCCGCCAGCCCGCGCGCCAGCGCCTCCAGCTCCGCCGCGGGCCACACGCGGCCGGTGGGGTTCGACGGAGTGCTGAGGATGATCATGCGCGTGTCCGGCCCCATCGCCTCCAGCAGCGTGGCGGCGCAGGGCGCGAACCCGTCGTCCGCCGACAGCGCCACGGTGCGGTGCCGGATGCCTTCCATCACGCAGATCTTGGGATACGCCAGGTAACACGGCTCCACAATCAGCACCTCGTCGCGGGCCGGGTCCAGCACCGTCTTGATCGCGAGGTAGATCGCCTCTTCCGAGCCCACCGTGATGCAGACGTTCGCCGCCTCCGTCTTCCCGGGGTGCGCGTGGTATGTGGCGATGGCTTCGCGCAGGGCGCCGTAGCCCGCGTTGGGCGAGTACGGGCAGCCGTTCTCGCGCACCCACGCCAGCGCGGCCTCGAACGCGGCGGGGTCGGGGTGCAGCGTGGGCTCGCCGAGGCCCAGGTCCACGTCGCCGGGCTGCTTGCGCGCGTTGATGGCGCGGATGAGCGACGGTGCGATGCGCGCGAGGAGCGGGTTCATGCGGCGAAGAAGCGGTGGAGGGCCATGAAGCAGCTCTCCAGCGAGTCCACGCTGCACCACTCGTTCGCCTGGTGGCACTGCGATGTCTCGCCGGGGCCGAAGTTCACGGCGGGGATGCCGTGCGAAGTGAAGCGCGCCACGTCGGTCCACGCCTGCTTGGGGAGGATGCGCAGCCCCTCGCGCCGCGCCCACTCCGCGATGACCGGATGGTCCGAGTGCACCGTCCCCGCCGGCGCCGAGTCGATCACCTCCACGTCGGCATCCTCCCCGACGATGGAGCGCAGCTCGGCCTCCGCGCCCTCCGCCGTGTTGCCGGGGGCGAAGCGGAAGTTGACGTTCAGCATCATCGCGTCGGGCACCACGTTCTTGCTGTTCTCGGTGCGCGCCTGCGTGACCACGATCACCTCGTAGAAGGTGAGCCCGTCCACCACCACCTCCCGCCGCTCCAGCCGGTTGAAGCGCTCCAGCAGCGGGACGGCGCGGTAGATGGCGTTGATGCCCTGCCACGGCCGCGCGCTGTGGGCCCGCACGCCGCGCACGGTCACCGTCGCGTGCAGCACGCCCATGCAGCCGGGCTGCATCGCCTGGTCGGTGGGCTCCAGGATGAAAGCGAAGTCGATCTTCGGCAGGGCGGGGGTGAGCAGCACCGCCTCCAGCCCGTTGCCTTCGGCCGGGCCCTCCTCGCCGTCGTAGAAGATCCACACCGGCCGCGCCGTCCCCAGCTCGCGCCAGCGGTCCAGCAGCGCGAGCATCACCGCCACGCCCGCCTTCATGTCGCTGGCGCCGCAGCCGTACACGCGGCCTTCGTTGATGCCGTACGGCTGCCCCTCCGCGCACCTCACCGTATCGAGGTGGCCGACGAGCGCCACCGTTGGCCGTCCGTCCCCCGCCGCGCCCGACGGGTCGCACACGACGGAGTTGCCGATGCGCACCACGCCGGCCTTGCCCGCCACCGCCTCGCAGCGCGCCTGCACCCAGTCGGCGATCGCCGTCTCGTGCAGCGTCTCGCTGGGTATCTCGCACAGCTCCAGCGTGGTGCGCGCCAGCTCGTCGCGAATCGCCTCCGCATCGGGCGAGCGCGTCTCCACCGCGGCATCCGTCATCGTCCCGCCCCTCCTCTACAGAAGCCAATCGGATGATGCGCATCTCACGGGGCGCATCAACCGGAAATCATCTACCGAACCCGATATCGTCGCCGGACGCACATCATCTGTCTGACGGAAGTGCGTCCGTCGTTCCGCGGCATCGTCACGCCGGCCGACCGTCGGCGCGTCCGAGACACGGTCCGACACGCAGGTCGGACCCTACAGGGGTGAATCGTTTCCGCCGAAGGAAAGCCGCGTCAGACCTGGACGTTGAAGGTGCGCAGGACGTCGTTGAGCGAGGTCTTGCGGTCGGTGCTCTCCTTGCGCTTGCCGATCAGCAGGGCGCAGGGGACGTGGAAGGTGCCCGCCGGGAACTCCTTCGGCACCGTGCCGGGGATGACGACCGAGCCCGCCGGCACGCGGCCCTTGGTGGTCACCGGCTCGCTGCCCGTGACGTCGATGATGGGGGTCGATGCGGTGAGCACCACGTTCGCGCCCAGCACCGCCTCGCGCTCCACGACCACGCCCTCGACCACGATGCAGCGCGAGCCGATGAACGCGCCGTCCTCCACGATCACCGGCGAGGCGCCCGGCGGCTCCAGCACGCCGCCGATTCCCACGCCGCCGGACAGGTGCACCCCCGCGCCGATCTGCGCGCACGAGCCCACGGTGGCCCACGTGTCCACCATCGTGCCCGCGCCCACGTACGCGCCGATGTTCACGTAGCCGGGCATCACCACACAGCCGGGCTCCAGGAACGCGCCGTAGCGCACCACGCCGGGCGGAACCACGCGGATGCCCTGCGCCTCCAGGTCGGTCTTGGGGCGGATCTTGTCGTAGAAGCGCAGGTCGCCGGCCTCCATGGGCTCCAGCGGGCGCAGCGCGAAGTACAGGAGGATGGCCTCCTTGACCCACGCGTTCACCGTCCACGCGCCATCGGCGCCGCGCTCGGCCACGCGCACCTGCCCGCGGTCCAGCAGGTCGATGGTGCGCACCACCGCCTCGCCCGCCTCGCGGTCCTTCAGCCGCTCGCGGTCCGCGAACGCGCCCGACACCAGCCGCTCCAGGTCGCCCAGCTCCATCCGTAGCCTCGCATCTCCGGTTTTCTCGCCTGCGCGCCCGCCTGCCCGCGCGTGGGGCCGGAACGTAGCCCGCGGCCTCCGCTGCCACAAGCGCGCCACCGCCGCAAATGGCACGACCGCGCCGGGTTCGGTAGATTGGAAGCCCGCCCGCCGCGCCTCCGTTTCCGGGAGACGCGGGGCGGACGGCAGAGCACTTCACCCCCGCTTCCAGGGACGTTTCCGCAGATGACCAAGGCCACCCGCCTCCGTGCCGTGCTCGCTGCCACCGCCGTCGCGGGCGTCGTGCTCGTAGGCTTCTCCGCCGCGCGCATGCGCTCCCTGCGGCAGCCCGCGTTCCACGGCACCGCGCAGGAGCAGGTGCTGCCGGCGACGGACTTCTCCCTGGTGGACCACGAGGGCAGGCCGGTCACGCTGGCGAGCTACCGCGGCAAGGCGGTGCTGCTCTTCTTCGGCTACACGCACTGCCCGGACGTCTGCCCGCTCACCCTGGCGCGGCTCAGCGGCGTGCTCGCCGGCATGGGCGACGACGCGGACGGCGTGCGCGTGCTGCTCGTCACGCTGGACCCGGCGCGCGACACGCCGCCCGTGCTGGCCGCGTACGCCAAGCGCTTCGGCCCGCAGGTGGTGGGCCTCACCGGCGACTCCGCGTCGCTCGAGGCCGTGAAGCACGGCTACGGCGCCTACACGATGCCCGCGTCGGAGGGCATGCCCGGCCACGGCGGCACGCACGGGCAGATGGGCCACTCGTCTGCCGTGTACGGCATCGACCGCGAAGGACGGCTGCGCGTGATCATCTCCGACATGGCCACCACCGCCGAGACCCGCGACGACGTGCGGACCCTCGCCGGGCTCTGACGCGAACGCGGAAGTGAACCACGGCGGCGCATCGGGATACCAATACGACTTGCGATCAGCACGGGGCGGTGGGCGCGCGGTGTTACACACTCGCGACGCGGCGTTACGCCCGGCTCGCGCATCGCAGGCTTGTTTGAGCAGCGTCCGTACGTCTCCCCAGGACCCGAGGACTCCATGCCACGGCTGATCCCGACCGACGACCGCTACTACGACCTGCTGGAAGAGCTTGCCGGCCACCTGCCGCCCGCGGCCGCGCTGCTGGCCACGGTGCTGGACGACCCCACGCGCAGCGACGAGCTGGCCGGCCGCGCCCGCCGCGCCGAGGACGCCGCCGACGCCCTCGCGCGCCGCATCGTGGAACGGCTGGACCGCACGTTCGTCACGCCGCTGGACCGCGAAGACATCCACGCGCTCGCCGCGGCCATCGACAACCTGGCCGACCTGCTGGAAGACGCCGTGGAGTCCATCGGCATGTTCCACCTGACGGGCGTGGATGCGCCGACCCGCGAGATGGCCGCCGTGGTCGTCCGCCTCACCCAGCTGCTGGCCGAGGCGACCGCCGCGCTCAAGCAACCCAAGAGCGTGCTGGAGCGCACCGGCGAGGCGCACGGGCTCGTGGAGCAGGCCGACGCGCTGTACGAGAAGGCCGTCGCGGACGCCATGGAGGGCCGGCCCGACCCGCTGGACGTGCTCAAGCGCAAGGGCATCTGCGACAAGCTGCAGGTCGTCACCGGCGTGCTCCAGGACGCCTTCAGCCTCCTCGAAAGCGTCGCCATCAAGCAAGGCTGACGCGCCGCCGCACATCTACCGACGGTCGATCGAATGGCCCGCGGCCGGGTGATTCGCTCCGGGCACGTCGGAGCGGTAGTTGCGATCCGCCGGCAGGAGGTGGATCGGACAACGACGGAAGATGTGAGGCAGACGACGAAAGCGGGGCCGCCACTCTGACGGCCCCGCTTTTCGTTGGATGCACATCTGCCGATGATGTGGCGTCGGATGCACATCAACCAATAACGTCAGATGCACATCTACCGATGACGTTGGATGCACATCTACCGATGACGTCCATGCATCCCCCAAGCGCTTCCGCAGGAGTGCGCCGCTCGCCGCCCAGCCATCTCCGCCGATGTGCAGCATCCGTCGGCGCATCTCCGCAGACATCCGGCCGCCTCCCCTGGCTCGGCTACTCGGCGTCGGGCTCGCGGACGCGGCCGTCGCGAGTGGGAGCGGCGTAGACCACGTGCTCGAACTGCGTGGCGTTCCACGGGTTGTACTTCTCCGGAGGCACGAACGCCTCCTCCAGCACCTCGGCCGACGTGAAGCGTTCCGTCTCTATGTTCTTCCATCCGTTCTGCCCGCCGCTGCTGTATCCGCTCACCTGGAATGCATGGAAGAGCCGCTTGCCCTTGGACGACACATAGAGTATGAGCGGCTGGACCGTGCGCTGCTGCCCATCCTCTTCCGTGAGCCGCACGAGCTTGCCCTCTCGCGCGGCGCGAACGAAGGTGTCCTCAGTGTCCATATTGGTGGCGAGCGTCGTCTTCGGCATGGTGTCAGGCTCCTGCTCGGGGTGCCGTGATCCTACTCGGGGAGGGCGCGGAAGGCTTCTTCCAGCTCGCGGCGGGTGACCTCGTCCAGCTCAAGCGACTCGGCGCGTACGCTGCTCTCGATGCTCTCCGCGCGGCTGGCGCCGGGGATGACCGCGATGGCCGGCGAGACGCCCAGGATCCACGCCAGGACCATCTCCTCGGGCGTGGCGCCGTGGCGGCCGGCGATGTCGCGCAGCTCCGCGCTTTCGCGCAGCAGCTTCACGCGCCGGCCGCCGCCCACGGGGCTGTACGGGAGGAAGGTGATGCGCGCGTCTTCGCAGTGGCGGATCACGCCCGTCTGCTCGGACGAGCGGTCCCACGGGTTGTAGCGGTTCTGCACCGAGGTGACCGGCACCAGCGCCTCGGCCATGCGCACCTGCATGAGCGTGACGTTGGAGAGGCCCACCGCGCGAACCTTGCCCTCGTCGCGCAGCCGCGCCAGCTCCCCCACGCTGTCCGCGAACGGCACCGCCGGGTCCGGCGCGTGCAGCTGGTACAGGTCGATGCGGTCCACGCCCAGGTTCGCCAGGCTGCGCTCGCACGCCGCACGTAGGTGCTCCGGCCGCCCGTCGCTCTCCCACCGGCCCTCGGGCCTCGTGAGCCCGCCCTTGGTGGCGACCACCACGTCGTCGCCCGCGCCGGCCTCGCGCAGGCCGTCGCGGACCAGGCGCTCGTTGTGGCCCAGGTCGCCGTCGTCCAGGCAGTACACGTCGGCCGTGTCCACCAGCGTCACGCCCAGCTCCACCGCGCGCCGCACCACCGCCAGCCCCTGCGCGCGGTCCGGCCGGCCCTGGATGGAGAGCGGCATCCCGCCCAGCCCCACCCGGGTCACGCGCCTGCCCGTGCGCCCCAGCCCCACCTCTCGCATGCGCTCTCCGCGGTAGAAGGAAACGCAACCGCCGATGCAGAAAGGGTTCCAGCGGCCCGCCGCCTGCGTGGTGCCGCCGCGGGGCAGGCCGTGGAGCCGCAACGCACTCTCGAGGGAACGCATGCCGCCGAGCCGCAGGGCGGGGGACCGGGGCTGGATCAAGTGGGTGGGGTGGGCGGCGTGCCTGGCGCTGGCCGGCTCGCTCACCTACACCTTCGTGTCCGCGCTCACCGGCAAGGGGAGCGAGGTGGACCCGCTCTTCTTCGGCATGCAGAGCGTGGCGTCGCTGCTCTTCCTGGTGTACAGCGTGAAGCTGCGCAACCGCATCTTCGTGGCGGCCAACTCGGTCGCGGTGCTGAACGCGCTGGGAACGCTGGTCGTGGCGGCGCTAAAGTGAGCGCCGCTCAGTCGTTTCCGGCACCGCTGCTGCTTGACCGCACGCGTGGCGCGGTGTATCGTGCTCTGTCTTCCAGCCCAGCCCCGCCCTTCCGCAAGGGCAAGCCGCTCCGCCAGCCGGGGCGCCGCCCCGCCCGGATCCATCTCCAAACCGCATCCTGAAGGAGAGAGTCGTATGAGACGAAGTCTCGTCATCGCCGGAACCGCGCTCGCCACCGCGGCTCTGTCGTCCGTCCACGCCCACGCGCAGGGCTCGGCCGTGATGACGCACGGGTCGTGCGCCACCGCGCTCGGCGCGGCGGGCGTGGCGTCGCCGTGCGACGACGGCTCCGCCATCCTGTTCAACCCCGCGGGCCTGGCCAACCAGGGCAGCGTGGTGAGCGGCGGCGTCACCGGGATCACCACCGGCGGCGAGTTCACGTACGACGTCACGGGCACCAAGTTCAAGCGCGAGCAGGGCACCAAGGCGGTGCCGTGGGGCTACGCCTCGGTGCGCGCGGGCAGCCGCCTGGCCTTCGGCGTGGGCGGCTTCGCCCCGTACGGCCTGGGCGTGGACTGGCCGATCGGCTTCGAGGGCCGCTACGTCAGCTACGACACCGAGCTGAAGAACATCTACATCCAGCCCACCGTGGCGCTGCGCCTCACGCCGCGCCTGTCGGTGGGCGGCGGCGTGGACATCGTGCGCGCCTCCATCCGCATCCACCAGCGCGTGGACCTTGCCACCACGCCCACCACCACGGCGGGCGTGACCTTCGGCAACCTGGGCTTCTCGTCGGGCACCGACTTCGCCGACGCGCTGCTCGAGGGCGACGGCAGCGCGGTGACCTTCAACGTGGGCGCGCAGGCCAAGCTGAACGACAAGTGGAACCTGGGCGTGCGCTACCTGCACTCGGCCAAGATCGACTACGACGGCACGGCCGACTTCAGCCAGATCTCCACCGGCATCGTCCTGCCGGGCGGCAACCCGCTCGGCCTGCCCGCGGGCACCCCGCTCGACGCGGTGCTGGCCGGCCAGTTCGCCGCTGGCGGCCGCCTGGTGGACCAGAAGCTGAGCACCTCGCTCACGCTGCCCAGCCAGCTGGTGGTGGGCCTCGCGTGGCACCCGGTGCCCTCGCTCAAGCTGCTGGGCGACTACCAGCGCACCGGCTGGGAGAGCTTCGACAGCGCGCAGATCGAGTTCAAGAACGGCGGCCCCAGCTCGCCGCTCATCCTGGACTACCAGAACACCAACACGTACCGCTTCGGCGCCGACTTCGCCGCCACGCAGGCGCTGAACCTGCGCGCGGGCTTCATCTTCAACACCGCCGCCGAGAAGGCCGCGTCGGTGTCGCCGCTGCTGCCCGAGGGCGAGCGCAACTACCTCACGGCGGGCCTGGGCTACCGCGCCGGGCCGCTGGCGCTGGACCTGGGCTACCAGCACATCCACCAGTCGGACCGCCGCGGCCGCGTGCGCTCGCGCACCTCGACCGCGCAGGGCCCCGAGATCAACACGGGCGTCTACCACGTGAACGCCCACGTCCTGAACGCGACCGTCGCGATCCACTTCGGCGGCCACGGCCGCGCCGAGAACCCCTGACCCGGCGCGCCGCGCCTCACCGAAGGAGCCAAGAACCATGAGCAGACCGAAGTTCCTGCGTCTCGCGCTCCCCATCGCCGGCTTCGCGCTGGCGGCGGGCTGCGCGATGGACGACCAGACGATCCTGACCTCCAACGCCGTGCAGCCGGTGCCGCTGTTCGCGCGCTACGTCTCGATGGGCAACTCGATCACCGCCGGCTACCAGTCCGGCGGCATCAACGACAGCACGCAGCGCCAGTCGTACGCGGTGCTGCTGGCGGCCAAGGCCAATGCGCCGTTTAACATCCCGCTCATCAACAAGCCGGGCTGCCCGCCGCCCTTCACGGCGCCGCTGGGCACCACGGGCCGCCTGAGCGGCGGGACCGCCACCACCTGCGGGCTGCGCACCTTCCAGCTCAACACGGCGGTGCAGAACCTGGCCGTGCCGGGCGCCACGGTAGGCTCGATCTTCAACAACGTGTACGCCTCGAATACGCTCACCACCCTGATCCTGGGCGGCGAGACGCAGCAGCAGCGCATGCAGGAGTACAAGCCGACGTTCGTGTCGGCCTGGATCGGCAACAACGACGCGCTGGGCGCCGCCACCAGCGGCGTGCTGGGGCCGCTGGCCGCGGGCGCCGACTCGTCGCTGACGCCGCTGGCCAAGTTCAAGGTGCGCTACGACACCGTGGCCGCCGGCATCAAGGCCGCGGGCGTGCAGGGCGCCGTGCTCATCGGCGTGGTCGACGCGGTGCAGGCCGCCCCGCTGCTGCAGCCGGGCGCGTACTACTTCCTCTCGCGCGACGCCGCCGGCCTGTTCAACGGCAAGGCGGTCAACAACAACTGCTCGCCGGTCACGGCGCTGGGCACGCCCAACCCGCTCTCGGCCAACATGGTGTCGTTCGCCATCGTGGGCGACGCGGCGTTCCCCGAGATCAACTGCGACCCGAACGCGCTCCCGGCGGCCGACCCGCGCCGCGGCGTGTACCTGCTGGACACCAACGAGCAGGCCATCGTCCGGCAGCGCATCGCCGACTACAACGCCTACATCGCGTCGGTGGCCACGGCGAACGGCTGGGCCTACCTGGACCCGAACGTCCTGCTGGGCCAGCAGCTCGCCATCACCACCACGGTGGCCGGCAACCCGCTGTTCCAGGGCATCCGCAAGTGCCAGCTCCTGGCGACGGCCACCACGGCGGCGGCGTTCCAGACCGCGGTGCTGCGCTCGTGCCCGGTGCCCACCACGGGCGCCACGGCCGCGCTCTCGGCGCCCAACTTCTTCGGCTCGCTGTTCACGTTCGACGGCGTGCACCCCTCGGCGGCGGCGCACGTCATCATCGCGAACGAGCTGGCGAAGGTGATCAACGCCAAGTACGGGACCTCGCTCGCCACGACCTGACGCAGGCCGGGCGAACGCAGGACACGAAGGGGCGGCTCCTCGCGGGGCCGCCCCTTCGCGCACCTATGCCCTCGCGACACCGCGGCAGGATTGCTATATTTGCGCCCCGCAGGGGATTGCGAGAGCGGCGGAGCCCCCTCCCCCAGCCCCTCCCCCAAAACTGCCTGGGGGAGGGGAGCCTGGTCCACGGCGGGGGAGAGCGCCGCGTGCGCCGGGAGGCTCCGGTTCCGCCCCAAGTCTATCACCCGCAAGCAGTTCTCCCCTCTCCCGCTTGCGGGGGAGGGGCCGGGGGAG
>DASRQW010000362.1 GCA_035696245.1 Longimicrobiaceae bacterium
AACCCTCGTGGGTTGAAAGCGGATGATGGCGGCGCAGACGCGCGGCCGCTCCCGCCCCTCCCACCGCGCCGCATGCCAGGCGGGCGCCGCGTGTTGCACCGCCGCGCCCGGCGCCGTACGATTCCCGAAGGCCGCGGAACCCTTCCGCCGCCCCGTCTCCGAACATCCGCCGCCCGCGCACGTGAAGATCGCACACCTGGCCGACCTGCACCTCGGTTTCCGCGCCTACCACCGCGTTACCCCGCGCGGCGTGAACGTGCGCGAGGCCGACGTGGCCGACGCGTTCCGCCGCGCCGTCGCGCGCGTGGTGGACCTGCGGCCCGACCTGGTGCTGGTGGCGGGCGACGTCTTCCACACCGTGCGCCCCTCCAACACCGCCATCGCCGACGCCTTCCGGCAGCTGTGCGTGCTCACCGAGAGCCTGCCCGGCGTGCCCGTGGTGATGATCGCGGGCAACCACGATTCGCCGCGCTCGTCCGACACGGGCAACATCCTCGCCCTCTTCCGCGAGATCGACGGCGTCACGGTCGTGGCGGAGGACTGCCGGCCCGTGCATCTGCCATCCATCGACACCGCCGTGCTGTGCATGCCGCACAACTCGCTGGCGACGGAAGATGTGGTGACGATGCAGCCCGACCCGGCCGCGAAGCACAACGTGCTGATGCTGCACGGCACGGTGGGCGGCAAGGTGGCGGAGGAGAAGATCCGCTACGTCAGCGAGTACGGCGGCGCGATCGTGGAGGACACGGCCATCGGGCCGGAGCGGTGGGACTACGTGGCGCTCGGCCATTACCACATCGCCACGGACCTGGCGCCGAACATGTGGTACGCCGGCGCCATCGAGCGCACGTCCACCAACATCTGGCAGGAGCAGGGCGAGAAGGGCTTCCTCCTCTTCGACACGCAGACGAAGCGGGCGGATTTCCATCCCGTCGAGACGCGCGCGGTGGTGGACCTGCCCCGCATCTCCGCCCGCGGTATGACGGCGGCGGAGGTGGACGAGGGCATCCGCGCGGCCGTCGAGCGCGTTCCGGGCGGCATCGGGGCGAAGATCGTCCGCCTGGTCGTGGCCGACATGCCGCGCCACGTGGTGCGCGAGCTGAACCACAAGCGCATCCGCGAGTGGAAGGCCGAGGCGCTGCACTTCCACCTGGACGTGCGCCCGCCCGAAGTGCGCCGCCGCGCCGCGTCTGGCGCCCCGGTGCGCAGGCAGACGCTGGCGGAGCAGGTGGCGGGCTTCCTGGAGAGCCACTGGACGCCGACCGCCGCGGGCATCGAGCGCGAGCGGCTGGTCGCTCTGGGCACCGAGTACGTCCGCCGCGCCGAGGAGGGCTGACGCATGCGCCTCATCTCGCTGCGCTTGCGCAACTTCCGCCAGCACGCCGACACCCGTATCGAGTTCCGGCCGGGGCTGACCGGCATCATCGGTCCCAACGGCGCGGGCAAGTCCACCATCCTCGAAGCGATCGCCTGGTCCATCTACGGCTCGGCGGCGGCACGAGGGACGAACGACACCATCCGGTTCGCCCGCGCCGGCAACAGGGCGCGCGTGGAGGTGGAGCTGGAGTTCGCGCTTGGGGGCCACGAGTACCGCGTGGTCCGCACGCTCTCCAATGCCGAGGTCTTCCTGGACGGCGGGCTCGCTCCCGTCGCGACGACGCTGGGGGGATCGACTGCGTTCCTCCAGCAGCGGCTGGGGATGAGCCGCGAGGAGTTCTTCAACACCTACTTCACCGGGCAGAAGGAGCTCGCCTTCCTGGCCACCATGGGTGGCACGGAGCGCGGGCGCTTCCTGTCGCAGGTGCTTGGATACGAGCGGCTGCGGCGGGCGCAGGACCTGGCGCGGGCGCGGCGCAGCGAGCTTCGCAGCGAGATCAAAGGCCTGCGGGCGGCGCTGGGCGACATCGAAGTCCTGGTGACCGAGCGGCTGGCGGCGGAACGGCGGGTGGGAGATGCGCTCGCGGCGATGAAGGCCGCCACCGCCGCCACGGACGATGCTGCTGCGGCGGAGCGCGCGCTGCTTCCCAGATGGGAAGAGGCCGGCCGCGCTCGCGACCGCCATCGCGAGCTCGCCCATGCTGCCGAAACCGCCGCCCGCGAGCGCGACGAGGCTCTGCGCGACCTGGCTCGCGCGGACACGGAGCTTGCCGCCATCGCGCAAGCGGAGACGGAGCTTGCGCCGCTGCGCGCCCGCCTCGCGGACCTTCCCGGGGCGGCCACCGAGTGCGAGCGGCTGGCGGAGATGGCGCGCCGCGACGAGCGTCGCAAGGCGCTGGTCTCGCAACTGGCGGAGATGGAGGCGGAGCTGGAGCGCTCGCGCGAGCGCCTGGCGCAGCTGGAGAGCGCGCCGGATCTGGAGAAGCGGTATGCCGGCGAGCTGGACGCCCTGCGCGCCGACCGCTCGTCAGTCGAGGCGGAGCTGGAAGAGCGGAAGACGGCGTGGCTGCGCGACCGGCAGGACGCGCAGACCAAGCTGACGGCGTACCGCGACCGCGGCGTGGAGCTGAAGGAGCAGATCCGCAACATCCGCGAGCTCGGGGCCGAGGGGAAGTGTCCCACCTGCGGCCGGCCGGTGGGCGACGACTACGAGCGCCTGCTGGAAGAGCTGGAGGACCAGTGGGTGACGGTGGTGCAGGACGGCAAGTGGTGGAACAGCCGCGCCGAGCAGCTCGACGCGAAGCCCGAAGAGGTCGCAGAGCTGGAGACGCGGCTGAAGTCGCTCGTGGAGCAGGTGGACGACCGCGCCCGCAAGCACACGCGCTGCGAGGCCGCCGTGCAGGAGCTGAAGACCCTCCAGGCCGAGCGCGCCAAGCGTGAGACTCGGCGCGGCGAGCTTCGGGCCGAGCTGGAGACGATCCCCTCGGGCTACGACGCGGCGCTGCACGCCCAGGCCGACGCGCGTTTGAAGGAGCTTCGCCGCGTGGAGACGCAGGCCGCGCGGCTGGAGGAGACGGCCGCCCGCCGCCCCGCCCGCGAGCGTGACCGCACCGACGCCGCCGCGCGCGAGGCCGCCGCCGTCACCCGCGCCACGGCCGCCGCGACGGAAACCGCCGCGCTGGGCTTCTCCGAGCCCGCCTTCATTGCCCTGCGCGACGAGTACAACGCCGCGGGCGAGGCCAGGCGCGCGGCCGAGCTCCGGGCCACCGAGCTTCGCGGCCAGGTGAGTGCCGCCGAGCCGGGCCTCCAGGCCGCCCGCCGCGCCGAGGAGCAGTACCGCGAGCGGGCCCGCGAGGCCGAGGAGCGCGAGACCGACCTGCGCTACCACGAGGAGCTGGACCTGGCGTACACCGAGCTTCGCTCCGAGCTGAACTCCCAGGTGCGCCCGGAGCTTTCCGAGATCGCATCCGCCTTCCTCGCGCAGCTCACGGACGGACGCTACACGGCGATGGAGATCGACGACGGCTACAACATCCTCGTGCTCGACGAGGGCGAGGAGAAGCCCGTCATCTCCGGCGGCGAGGAGGACGTGGCCAACCTCGTCCTGCGCCTCTCGCTCTCTCAGATGATCGCGGAGCGCGCCGGCCACCCACTCTCGCTCCTTATCCTCGACGAGGTGTTCGGGTCGCTCGACGTGGCGCGCCGCGACAACGTCGTCCAGCTTCTCCACCACCTGGAAGACCGCTTCGAGCAGGTGATCCTCATCACCCACATCGAAGGCATCCGCGAGAGCCTGGACCAGGTCCTCCGCGTGGACTACGACGAGCGCGCCGGCACCTCCATCGTCCGCGAGCACTCCTTCTCCGGCGAAGAGATGCCGGAAGCCGAGCTCGCCGCGGACTGACGATTGCCTGCACCTGGTCTCGGTTTGACGGCTAGCTGAATCTGTGTATACTTATCGTGTACTGGTAAACGTACACACAAGCAAGGGTCGGGCGATGCTTAAGATCAAAGGGTCTCAGGCCACGGTCGCAACCACCAGCGAAGTTCGGCGCAACTTGAAGACCATCTTCGAAGAGGCGCGCACCTCCCGGGTGTTTGTGACCAGCGACGGTGAGTTGGTTGGTGGAATCATCGGTCCGGAGATGATGGAGATTCTGGACGAGGCGCTAGCAGACCGGGAGTTGGTGGAGGTCTCTTCCCGCCGCCTCGCCGAAATCCGCGCAGGAAAGCAGAAACTGCTGGACGAAGACGAGTTCTGGGCGAAGGCAGGTCTTTGACAACGCCCCCCTTCGCCGAGTATGGGACGTCGTAAGGGTGATCCGGCACCACCGCGTCGAATCTCCGCGGAGCCGGGTGGTGCAGCTGGACCTTGGCGCATCCGCTTCGCCGAGGGAATATTGAGCGCCGACCTCCGCGAGGTGGGCCATGCTGCGCTGTCCCTAGCGCGGACAGTCATCGAGAAGAAGCTGAAGGCCGACCCCGAGCAGTACGGAGCGCTGCTGCGTTCTCCGCTTTATCCGTTGTACAAGCTCAAGGCTTCGCATCTCCGCATCGTCTATCACGTGGAGAAACCCTCGCGGGAAGTCTGGATCTTGATGATCGGCAACCGGCGCGACATCTGGAATGAAGAGAGTGACGAGATCCTTCGCCGGATGAGCGTCGCCCGCGTGCAGATCGACGCGAGTCGCGAAGCCACCAAGCCGGACCACGACAAGCGCGCATCGGAATCTCGGCGGAAGCAGCGCTGACACCAGTGCAAGCAACGAAGGCCCGCCTCTCGCGAGACGGGCCTTCGTCATTCCTGCCGTTCATCTGCCGAAAGGCCGTGCGGAACCTACCGCTCCGAGAGCTTCATCCAGTTCTCGGCCATGTTGTAGTCGCGGTTGGCCTGCACGGTGTCGCCCTTCTGCGCCTCGGCCTGGGCGAGGGAGAGGTACGCATAGCCGTAGTACGTGGGGATGCCGCGCGTGGCGTCGTCGGCCCAGTGCGGGCGGTGCACAAGGTCGTGGTATTGGAACGTCTTGTCCAGCAGCGCGCGAGTCCGCCCCGTGTCCATGTAGGCGCCGTAGATGCGGGCGTACTGCGTGTTCTGCGGCATGGGCGTGAACCCGGCGGCCTCCTGCGGCGTGATCAGCTTGTACGCCACGCCCTGCCGCACCACGTTCTGCCCCAGCCCAAGCTCGTTGTGCGCGTTGGTGGTGGCCGCGAAGTACACCGGCCGGTCGCCCCAGGCGGACTTGATGAGGTTGAGCGCGAAGATCTGCGCCGGCAGCAGCTCGGTGCCCGCCGGAAGGTGCGCCTCGATGCCGCGGGCGCTGAACACCACGTCCTGCTGCAGCGGCATCACCGGCGTGCTGGCGATGCCCAGGATCTCCTGGTCGTTCAGGTCCAGGATCGCCTTGCGCGGCTTAGCCGGGTTGCCGTAGAACGCCGTCGTAGCCGTGGGCACGAACGGCCGCTGGCAGATGATGCGCGTGGGGTCGGCCTTCCACTCGTCCGGCGTCCTGCACGGCCGGCTCAGGTCGCGGAGCTGGCGCGTGTACCAGTCGGTGTTCAGGTACGACATCACGATCACCGTCACGTCCTGCCGCACGCCCTCGACCTCCTGCGCGTACCACAGCGGGAAGGTGTCGT
>DASRQW010000363.1 GCA_035696245.1 Longimicrobiaceae bacterium
TCTTCCATACGCCGCCTGAATCCCTTAACTCGTGTGTCCACTGATCCGGGGAACCTCATCTCCCCTCCCCCAGGCAGTTTTGGGGGAGGGGCCGGGGGAGGGGGCCCCTCTCCGCCCACGAAACACCATCGGCAATCACGAGAATCCTTCGGGCGCCCTGCCCGAATTCGACGTCCTATCTGAAAGTGCGGAGACATGGCGACTGAGCTGGGGGAGATCCAGGCAGGGCGGCTCTACATCGGCGGGGAGTGGGCCGACGCGGCGTCGGGGAAGACGTTCGAGACCATCAACCCCTCCACCGGCCAGGCGCTGACGACCGTGGCCGAGGCCGGCGCGGCGGACGTGGACGCCGCCGTGAAGGCCGCGCGCGAGGCGTTCGAGAACTCGTCGTGGACCACGATGGACGCGCGGGCGCGCGGCCGGGTGCTGTACGCCATCGCCGACGGGCTGGAGAAGCGGGCCGACGAGCTGGCGCGCCTGGAGACGATGGACAACGGCAAGCCCGTGCGCGAGGCGCGCGCGATCGACATCAAGGAGTCGATCGACTGCTTCCGCTACTACGCGGGCTGGGCGGACAAGATCGACGGCGACGTGATCCCCGTGCCCGGGCCGTACCTCAACTACACGCGCCGCGAGCCGCTGGGCGTGTGCGGCCAGATCATCCCGTGGAACTACCCGCTGCAGATGGCGGCGTGGAAGGTCGCGCCGGCGCTGGCCTGCGGGAACACCGTCGTCCTCAAGCCGGCCGAGCAGACGCCGCTCACCGCGCTGGAGCTGGCGCGCGTGGCGGGCGAGGCGGGGCTGCCGGCCGGCGTCCTCAACGTCCTCACCGGCTACGGCGAGACGGCGGGCGCGGCCCTGGTGGCGCACCCGGACGTGGACAAGATCGCGTTCACGGGCAGCACCGAGGTCGGCAAGATCATCCAGCGCGAGGCCGCGGGCACGCTCAAGCGCGTGTCGCTCGAGCTCGGCGGGAAGAGCCCGAACATCGTGCTGGCGGACGCGGACATCGACGCGGCGGTGCGCGGCGCGGCGATGGCCATCTTCTACAACTCCGGCCAGGCCTGCACCGCCGGCTCGCGCCTGCTGGTGGACGAGAAGATCCACGACGAGTTCGTGGAGAAGCTCGCCAAGCGCACCGAGGGGATGAAGCCCGGCGACCCGCTCGACCCCAAGACGCGCCTGGGACCGCTGGTCTCGCAGGAGCAGCTGGACCGGGTGCTGGGCTACGTGGAGAAGGGCAAGGCCGAGGGCGGCGAGCTGATCATGGGCGGCGACCGCGCGACCGTCGGCGCGGGCGGGGGCTACTTCCTCAACCCCGCCATCTTCGACCGCGTCACGTCCGACATGACGATCGCGCGCGAGGAGATCTTCGGGCCGGTGCTGGCGGTGACGACCTTCGCGGACCTGGACGAGGCGATCGCCATCGGCAACAAGACGGAGTACGGCCTGGCCGCCGCCGTGTGGACGCGCGACGTGCGCAAGGCGCACCGGGCGGCGCATGCGCTGCGGGCCGGCACGGTGTGGATCAACATGTACCACGCGCTCGACACGGGCTCGCCCTTCGGCGGCTACAAGCAGTCCGGCTACGGCCGCGAGCTGGGCAAGTACGCGCTCGACCTGTACACGCAGGTCAAGAGCGTGTGGGTCAACCTGGGCGGCTGACGTGAACCGCGAAGCCTTCATCGTGGACGCCTGCCGCACGCCCGTGGGGCGGCACGGCGGCGCGCTCGCCTCGGTGCGGCCGGACGACCTGGCCGCGACCGTCATCAAGGCGCTGGTGCAGCGCACGGGCATCGACCCGTCGCTGGTGGACGACGTGATCTTCGGCTGCGCGAACCAGGCGGGCGAGGACAACCGGAACGTGGCGCGCATGGCCGGCCTCCTCGCCGGCCTGCCCGTCACGGTGCCGGGGCAGACGGTGAACCGGCTCTGCGGCTCGGGGCTGGAGGCTGTGCGAAGCGCCTTCCACGCGATCCGGGCGGACGAGGGCGGCGTCTTCGTCTCCGGCGGCGTGGAGAGCATGTCGCGCGCGCCGTGGGTGATGCTGAAGCCGACGGAGGCGTTCGCGCGCGGGGTTCCGGAGATGGCGGACTCGCTGCTCGGCTGGCGCTTCGTGAACCCGAAGATGCCCAAGCAGTGGACGGTGAGCCTGGGCGAGACGGCGGAGATCGTTGCGGACGAGTACGGCGTGTCGCGCGCGGACCAGGACGCGTTCGCGCTCGCCAGCCAGCAGCGCAGCGCCGCCGCCATCGCCGAGCACCACTTCGCGAGCGAGATCGTCCCGGTCGAGATCCCGCAGCGGAAGGGTCCGCCGGTCATCGTCCGCGACGACGAGCACCCGCGGCCGGACACATCGGCGGAGTCGCTGGCGGGGCTGAAGCCCGCGTTCCGCAAGGAAGGCGGTACCGTCACCGCGGGCAACTCGTCCGGCCTCAACGACGGCGCGTCGGCCCTGCTCGTCGCGTCGGGCGAGGCGGTGGAGCGGCTGGCATTGAAGCCGATGGCGCGCATCGTCGCCAGCAGCGTGGCGGGCGTGGAGCCGGACCGCATGGGCATCGGCCCCGTTCCCGCGTCGCGTATGACGCTGGAGCGCGCCGGGCTCTCCGTGGCGGACATCGGCCTGGTGGAGCTGAACGAGGCGTTCGCGGCGCAGTCGGTCGCGTGCGTGCGCGAGCTGGGCTTCGATCCGGCGATCGTGAACGTCACCGGCGGCGCAGTGGCGATGGGGCACCCGCTGGGTTCGTCCGGCGCGCGCATCCTCACCACGCTGGTCCACGAGATGGGCCGCCGCGGCGTCCGCTACGGCCTCGCCAGCATGTGCATCGGCGTGGGCCAGGGCATCGCCATGATCGTGGAGCGGGTGGAGTAGATGGCATCCTCCGAATCGGGCCGAAGCTTGGACGGCGGGGCATCTCCCGCATCGCCGGCGATGCACGGATCGGGAGATGCGGCGCGGCCGGTGGCATCGGCCGATCGCCCTGCATCTACCGATGATCGCCGTCCATCTTCCGACAAGGCGGAAAGCACCGCATCTACCGAGTCGGGAGATGTGGTGCTGCTGCGCGTCGAGGACGGCGTGGCGTGGATCACGCTCAACCGGCCGGACCGGCTGAACGCCTTCGCCGGGCGGATGCGCGACGAGCTGTACGAGACGCTGGTGCGCGCGTCGGAGGACGACGAGGTCCGCGTGATCGTGATCACCGGCGCGGGCCGCGGCTTCTGCACCGGCGCGGACGTGGAGGTCATGTCCGACCTCCTCGGCCGCGGCGACGACGAGACGTTCGCGGGGCTGGTGGAGGCCGGGAAGCGCGTCGTCCGCACCGTGCGCGAGCTGCCGCAGCCGGTCATCGCCGCCGTGAACGGGCCCGCCGCGGGTGCGGGCGCGTCGCTGGCGCTGGCGTGCGACTTCCGCATCGCGTCGGACCGCGCATCCATCGGCATCACGTTCAACCGCATAGGCTTGCACCCCGACTGGGGCGCCACGTTCTTCCTGCCGCGCCTCGTGGGCCCCGGCCGCGCCGCCGAGCTCGTCCTCAGCGGCCGCATGGTCGCCGCGGACGAGGCGGAGCGTATCGGCCTCTTCGAGCGCGTGGTGCCCGACGGCGACTTCCGCGCGGAGGTCGAGAAGTACGCGGCCGAGCTGGCCGCCAAGCCGCCCGTCGCGCTGCGCCTGGCGAAGCTCTCCCTGTCCGCCTCGTTCGGCAGCAGCCTTGGCGAGATGCTGGACACCGAGGGTGTGGCGCAGATGAGCTGCTTCCGTTCCGCCGACGCCCGCGAGGGCATCGCCGCTTTCAACGCCAAGCGGACGCCGGTGTTTCGGGGCGAATGAGCGCCCCGCTCCTCTCACTCGGGAGGGCATCATGATCGTCGTGCGCAACACGTTCCACATCCGGCCGGGGCAGATGAAGCAGGCGCTGGAGCTCGCCCGCGCCGGACGCCCCATCGTGGAGCGGCTCAACTTCGGCGTGCCGCGCTTCCTAACCGACGTCACGGGCGAGTTCTACACGCTGGTGCTGGAGACGCAGTTCGACAGCCTGGGCGACTTCGAGATGCGCATCTCGCGCAACTTCGAGGATCCCGAGTGGCAGGCGTGGTACAGGCAGTTCACCGCCGTGATGCGGGGGGGCCGCCGCGAGATCTTCCGCGTGGTCGAGTAGGCGCGGGCAGAGCGACATCAACCGAGACAGGACGGGTTTAGGTGGAGCAGACGAACGTGCGGCGGGTGGCCGTGATCGGCGCCGGCACCATGGGCCACGGCATCGCGCAGGTGTGCGCGATGGCGGGCTTCGGCGTGAGCCTGTACGACCCGCAGCCGGGCCAGGTGGACAAGGCCCTGGCCAAGGTGCGCGCGAACCTGGACGCCGGCGTGCAGCGCGGCAAGGTCGCCGCGGGCGACGCGGAGGCGGCGCTCACGCGCCTCCACGCGCACGAGCACCAGGCGGCCGCGGTGGACGGCGCGGACCTGGTGATCGAGGCCATCCCCGAGCGGATGGAGTGGAAGACCGAGCTGTTCGCCAACGTGGACGCCGCCGCGCCGCAGCACGCGATCCTGGCGACCAACACGTCGTCGCTCAGCGTGTCGCGCATCGCGCAGGCCACGCAGCGGCCGGAGCGCGTGGTGGGGCTGCACTTCTTCAACCCCGTCCACATCATGAAGCTGCTGGAGGTGGTGCGCGGCGAGCACACCTCGCAGGAGACGCTGGATGCGTCGCTCGCGTTCGCGAAGGCGCTGGGCAAGGAGCCTATCGTGGTCACCGACACACCCGGCTTCGCATCGTCCCGCCTGGGCATCGTGTTGGGCCTGGAGGCGATGCGAATGGTGGAGCAGGGCGTCGCCAGCCCGCAGGACATCGACAAGGCGATGGAGCTGGGCTACAACCACCCGATGGGCCCGCTCAAGCTGACCGACGTCGTGGGGCTGGACGTGCGGCTGGGTATTGCCGACTACCTGCACGGCGAGCTGGGCGGCGACCAGTACCGCGCGCCGGAGATCCTGCGCCGCATGGTGGCCGAGGGCAAGCTGGGGAAGAAGAGCGGCAGCGGCTTCTACGAGTGGGAGGGCAAGTGACGGCCGAGACGCTGCGGATCGACCGCGACGGCGCCGTCGCGGTCCTCACCATCGACCGGCCGGAGAAGCGCAACGCCCTGTCCGCCCAGGTGCGCGCCGAGCTGCTGGCCGCGCTGGACGAGCTGCGGGGCGACGATTCGGTGCGCGTCCTGGTCGTCACCGGGGCGGGCGACAAGGCGTTCGTCGCCGGCGCCGACATCGCGGAGTTCGCGCAGCGCACGCCGCTGGAGCAGCGCGAGACGATGACCGGCCGCCGCGTGTTCGACGAGGTCGCCGCGTTCCCCAAGCCGGTGATCGCGATGATCAACGGCTTCTGCCTGGGCGGGGGATGCGAGCTGGCCCTGGCCTGCGACGTCCGCATTGCGGCGGACACGGCGAAGCTGGGGCAGCCGGAGATCAACCTGGGCATCATCCCCGGCGGCGGCGGCACGCAGCGCCTTCCCCGCGTGATCGGCACCGGCCAGACGATGCGCCTCGTCCTCTCCGGCGAGATCGTGGACGCGGCGGAAGCGCTCCGCATCGGCCTCGTCGACGTCGTCCACCCCGCGGCGGACCTGCGCGAGCGGACGATGGACTTCGCGCGGAAGATGGCGGAGAAGTCGCCGGTCGCCCTTCGCATGGCCAAGTCCGCCATCCGCGCCGCCGCCGACATGCCGATGGCCGCCGGCCTCGCGTACGAGACGGAGCTCTTCGTCACCTGCTTCGCCAGCGACGACAAGCGCGAAGGAGTCGCCGCCTTCCTGGAGAAGCGCCCCGCGCAGTTCACCGGCAGGTAGACGTCGGGGCACGGCACGACTCGGTAGATGTAGATGAAACAGGGCGTCGTCTCGAATTGTTCTCTTTACGGGACTAGCTAAAAGTGAATTGTGATGACCCTCCAATAAGTCTCGCCGATCGGCGGGCTATCATATACGCGGACGCGCGCACGTCGACTGCACTAGTCCACCCATCCGTGCGACGCTTCCGACGCAGGAAGTTCCAGTTCACCTGACTTGGAAATCTCAATGCAATGTGACAACTAAGGTTCTAACTATATTGCGATTCGCTCCTTTCGCGATTATATGTATGTGGCTACTGTTTTCCTTAGCTCACTTCTTTGGGGGCATGATGACCAATACTCCGGCAGTAATCACTCTCGCTGCCTTGACCGTAAAGGGCAGCCAACTTGTATCGAGCAGTAGCGGCGTTACATATGATGCGCAGAGTGGGGTCGTCGTTTTCCCCAACCCCTGGAATCTTCCTTTCGTGCCGATCGTGTCGGATACGGCCAATGGATCGAGCGACTACCTCACCACGACCAATTTCATCAGAGAGATTGGTCCCGCTCACCAGTTCAGGGTGTGGTCCACAGCACTTGACACCGGAACTCGAAATTTCGCGCCGACAGATTTTACGGCGATCGTGGTTGGGTTCTGAGGCCGTATTTCGGCAACCAGCCGAGGACGGCGAACTGAACGCACATCGTCGCCCTTTGCACCCATGGGCGGCATCAATCGGCTTCGCACTTCGCCGGAGTACGACGACGAGACGGACATGTTCTACGGGCGCGGCGGGGGCGTGTTCCCCAACGTGTATGACGAGTGGAGCCGAGGATCAGCCCGAACCTGACGACGCTTCGTAAATCCGTTATCTACCGAGGGACAAGAATGTTTCCTTGCGCTTGCGGCGCAACGCTTTAGGTTGGGTTCCGCCACGCAGAGCCCGCGAGGAGGCCGCCGGGTGCGCACGAACGCACCGCGCCGCTTCCCGCTTCCGGGCCGCCTACGTCCGCCCGAAACGATGGTCCAGGTGACCTCACACGGACGAGCGCCCCAGCCAGATCGCGGAGCGGCACGGTGGCACCGAGGAGGACGGCATCCTCCGCCCGCAGATGGAGCAGGAAGATGAGCCAGGAAGCCCCTCCACCCGACCAGCGGCGCCGGTAGCGCGGGCCACACCGCCCGGCCCCCACCGGGCGGCCACGCCTCCGCCGGAGCATCCCCCGCTCCCGCGGGCGCAGGCCCGCGCTCCCGGCAGCCCAACCGCGCCGCACACCCTCCACTCCAGCACAAGGCAGGTGCACGACCGTAACCCCCCGGAGGAAGATGCCCAACGAGATCACCGCCGTGCGCGGCGCGCTCCCCGACGGCGCCGCGGGCGCCGAAAGCCCCACCGATGCGCTGGTGTCGGGCGTTCACGCGCTCGCCCAGGCGTCGCAGATCCTGGTGATGAGCGTGGCGCAGATCGCCCAGCTCATGCAGGCCATGCAGGAGGGCGGGACCGGCGCCGCCGCGACCGCCGCCACGGGAACGCAGGTGAACGCGTGGGAGGACGACCCGTTCAGCGAGGCCGCGCCCACCGCGAACCCGTCACAGGCGCAGACCGTGGCCGTGCCGGTCCCCGCCTTCACCGCGCCCCTGCTCCAGGTGACCATCTCCGGGCCGCGTCCCGCGCCCTCGCGCTACGCGCCCGCCACCGACGGCTTCCGCTACTGGGGGACGGCCGAGGCGCTGTCGCGCACCATCGGCTTCTGGGCACCGCTGCTGCCCGTGGGCACGCGCTGGTCCAGCGCCGGGCAGACGCTGGGGGTGAAGCTGGTGGCAGGCACCGACCTCAACGCCTTCTACTCGCGCGCCGTGGGGCTGCGCTTCTTCGAGCAGACGGTGCGCAGCGTGCCGGTGTACTCGTGCGCCAGCCCGGACGTGGTGTGCCACGAGCTGGGCCACGCGATCCTGGACGCGGTGCGGCCGCAGCTCTGGAACGCGGCCAGCAGCGAGGCCGCGGCGTTCCACGAGTCGTTCGGCGACATGAGCGCCATCCTCTCCGCGCTCCAGCTCGCGCCGCTGCGGCAGAAGGTGCTGGCCGAGACGGGCGGGAAGCTGCACGCCAGCTCGCGCCTGTCTCGGATGGCCGAGCAGCTCGGCTGGGCCATTCGCCAGCTCGCTCCGTCGGCGGTGGACGCGGACTGCCTGCGCAACGCGGCCAACCGCTTCTTCTACCGCCGCCCGGACCAGCTTCCGCCGGAGGGGCCGGCGCGCCTGCTCTCGTCGGAGCCGCACTCGTTCTCGCGCGTCTTCACCGGCGCCTTCCTGGACGCGCTCTCGGCCATGCTGGCGGTCGCGGGCGGGCCGACCGACGCGAACCTGCTTCGCGTGAGCCGCGACATGGGGCGGCTGCTGGTGGATGGAGTGCGCGGGGCGCCGGTGACGGGCGCTTACTTCAGCCAGGTCGCGGCGGCGATGCTCCAGGCCGACCGCGCGCGCAACGCGGGCCGCTACCGCGCGGCGCTGGGCGGCGCGTTCGTCCGCCGCGGCATCCTCTCTCCGCAGGCGGCGGTGGGGCTGGCCTCGGCGCCGGTGCCTGCCCCGCAGCCTCAGCGGGGGATGTTCTCGCAGCCGTTCGGGCTCTCGGGCGGGTACGAGCACGGCGACGAGGAGCCGTTGGGCTACGACGACGGCGAGTGGGACGACGGGCACCTGCGCGGGTTCGACGATGTGCCCGAGCTGCCGCTGATGGACGCCGCGCCGGACCTGCTCGGCGGCGTCTCGCTGCTGGTGCACGGCGCCACGCACGAGGCACGCTTCTCCGTCGCGCCCGCCGCGCCGGGCGTCGGCTCGGTCGAGGTGCCGGACCCGGAGCTGGCCGCCCGCGCGTTCCTGGAGGACCTGCTGCGCCTCGGCCGCATCGACCTGGGCCGCGCCGCCGCCGCGCTTCCGGAGCTGGAGGCGCCCACGCGCACCAAGTCGCACGAGCTGGCCGAGACGGACGACGGCCTCGTGCTGAAGCGCCGCCACTTCGACTGCGGCTGCTGCCGCTCCCGTGCGTGAAGCATCCGTGAACGCCTGACGTCCTTGCCGGCTGGCGCCCTGATCGCACGCCGGCCGGCAGGGACACGGGAGATGTAGGTCGGACGACGCGGATACGCCTCGGCGGAATCCGCTCCACCATCCACCATCCACCAGATGGAGGTCCGCCCCATGCCCCTCCCCGCCGACCCGCCCGAAGGCGCCGCGCCCGCGCCGGACCCCGATGCCGAGGCGTTCTACAGGCGCATCGAGCAGGCGGGCCAGCTCGCCGACGTGGCGGAAGATGCGGACGTCTCGTCGCTTCCTCCCCGCATCACCCATGTCCGCTACCC
>DASRQW010000364.1 GCA_035696245.1 Longimicrobiaceae bacterium
CTACACGCTCCCCCTCACGCTCCAGAGGTGCCTCGCGGCGGCCGATCCGAGCGATCTGAACCCCACTCGCACGACCGACCCGAGATCGCCTGTGAGCACAGTTCTCGGATTCTGAGCACCCGATTTTCAACAGACTTCTAGTTTCGGGTGAACTGGAGAGCGACGCGCCAGTCGAAGCCGCGAAGTGGCTCTGGTACCGGTATAACATGTCTCCAGGACTACGTCACGAGATTGCGTCGACGACCATCGAACGCGACGTCGGTCGGTTAGTTGAACAATGGTTCACGCGCGGCGTGGCGATAGTCTCCCCTTCGGGCATAGACGAGTTCCTCTCGGCTGAATTGTGAGGTGCCCCTAACGAGAGGCCGCCGCTCTCATGTGAGAACGGCGGCTTCCTGTTTAATCTGCCGAAGCGGTCAGATGAAGATCGACGTCTCGGCACCGGGGGGGATGGCACCGGCGGCACGGCCGCGGGCGAAGAGCTCGCGGATGGCGGCTTCGCCCTCGTCGCCCAGGTCCGACGAGAAGTGGTTGACGTACAGGTCGATGTGCTGCTGCTGGACGGCCTCTTCCATCTCCTGTGCGTTGGCGCGCACGTACTCGCGCGAGGCGTCCGGGTGCGCGAACGCGAAGTCCACCGAGCGGCGCACGCCGTCTTCCAGCGCACGCAATGCCGGCTCGCCCAGGCTGCGGCGCGCCAGGATGCCGCCCAGCGGGATGGGCAGCCCCGTCTCACGCTCCCACCACTCGCCCAGGTCGACGACCTTCACCAGCCCGTGCTGCGGATACGTGAAGCGCGACTCGTGGATGATGAGCCCCGCGTCAACCTCGCCGCGCTCCACGGCGGGCATGATGTCGCTGTATACCAGCTCCACGGGCTCGCCCAGCGCGGGCGCGAAGAGCCGCAGCAGCAGGTACGCCGTGGTGAAGCGGCCGGGGATGGCGACGCGCTTTCCCGAGAGGTCGCCCGCCTCCAACGGCTCGCGCGCCACGAGCAGGGGCCCGCACCCGCGCCCCAGCGCGCCGCCACTGCGCAGGAGCACGTAGTCGTTCAGCAGGTACGGGATGGCGCCGTAGGAGACCTTGGTCACGTCCAGCTCGCCCGCGCGCGCGAGCTGGTTCAGCGTCTCCACGTCTTCCAGGCGCTCCGTGAACTTCATGCCGCCAGCGTCGATGCGGCCGTGCACCAGCGCGTCGAAGATGAATGTGTCGTTGGGGCAGGGCGAGTAGCCCAGGGTCAGATCGGTCTTGCCGGTCATCTATCCTCCGGTCCTTCGGTAGATGTGTCGATGTTCCAGGCAGCGGCCACCACGCGCGCCGCCTTCTGCGCCGCGACGGCCGCCTCGCGGATGCGCCAGCGGCTCATGTCGCGGTCCTCCACGTGGTTGCTCACGGCGCGCAGCTCCAGGAACGGCACGCCGTAGATGGCGCAGACGTGCGCCAGCGCCGCGCCCTCCATCCCCTCGCACAGCGCGCCGAAGCGCCGCGCCAGCTCCTCGCCGCGCGCGGCGGTGCCGGAGCAGCACGACACGGTCACGAACGGGCCCACGCGCGTCGCGATGCCCGCCGCCTCCAGCGCCGCCCGCGCCGCATCCATCCGCGCCGGGTCCGCGGCGAACTCGTTGTAGCAGACGGTGTCGCCGCGCCGGTGCAGCGGGATGCCGATGGCTTCGGTAGATATCCAGCCGCCGGGCGCCTGCACACCCTCGTCTCCGTAGATGGCGGACGAGGCGAGCGCGACGTTCCCGATCTCCAGTCCGGAGCCGGGATACGCCCCCGCGATCCCGAAGCCGAGGACGCCGCGCACCGTCGCGCGCTCCAGCAGCGCGGTCACGGCCTGCGCGACATTCGTCTTGCCCATCCCCGCGGGCAGGAGCACGACCGGCGCGCCGTCCAGCCGCCCGCGCCACGCCCTCTTGCGCCCGATCTCCACCTCCGCCGCATCCACCAGCGCCGCGAGCAGCTCGCCGCACTCCTGCGGCACCGCGCAGATCAGCGCGAGCGGCTCACGGGCCGGGGCGGTGTTCACAGGCACGCCGGGGGCGGGAGATGCGGGGCGGGGAAGCTCAAGCGCGTCGCTGGGTTGCGGTAGATTCGGCAGATGCGTGGCGAGCCGCGAATCTACATCGCGCCGGATGCGCGGGAAACCCGCCGCGCCGCATCTCTCCCACGCCGGAGCCTGTCCGATCCGCGGCGGGCGCGGCAGATTGCCTCTCGATCACGCCGAACCCCCGCAGCCCCCGACCCGATGCGCCCGAAGAACCGCATTTTCTTCCTCGCCGTCTCCGCCGTCCTCGCGTCCGCGAGCGGGTGCGGGGCTCCGCGTGCCGTGCCTGCTCCCGCGCCTGCACCGGCACCCGCGGTGCACCAGGCGTTCGGGTACGCGATGGCGTGGACGCGCACGGCGGGCGTGGCGCTGCGCGGCGACTCCGGTTCCGTCGCCATCCCGTACGCGTCCATGCGGCTGGACGCGTACGACTCCGACTCTGCGTCCATCGCGGTGCGGTGCTGGGCGTGCCCCGGCTCGCCCGTGGGCCGGGTGGACAAGTCCGACGTCGTCTACCAGCCCAAGTCGCCCGCGGAGGCTGCCTCCGGCGACCTGGCCGAGTTCGTCCTGGCGGTCCGCGAGGCGGCGCGCAGGCACGACGTGGACGCGCTCCGGCCCGTCCTGTCGCCGCGGTTCGTGCATGCCACGGACGGGCCGGACGGGGTGCTGGAAGCGCTCGCCTTCTGGCAGTCGGAGGGCTTCCGCAGTCTGGACGCCGTGGTGGCGGTGCTGGACCGCGGTGTCGTGGAGGTGCAGGGGATGGGCGTGCAGGCCGCGCCGCCAGCGTACGCGCTGCGGCCCGGCTACGGCGCCCTTCGCGCCGGCTTCCAGCGCACCGGCGGACGCTGGCAGTGGGTCTTCCTCGTCCACAACGGCCCCTGATTCGAGCGCGCGACGTCCATCCGCCACGCATCACCCCGCCGCGCATCGGCCGAGACGTGTCCGTACCGCGCGTCGTCCGATGCATCGCAGAGGCACATCGATCAGATCGACCCTGCCGCATCTGCCGAGAACCATTGGAGAGCGATCGGCCGAACTCATCCGACGTGGTTCCGGGGATGCACATCTACCGACGCGCATCTCCCGATCTACGGCTTTCGCCGGGTGGGACAAACGACAGCGGGTCCCGGAGATCGTCTCCGGGACCCGCTTCGGTCGGTGGTGCGGTGTGGTGCCTAGCGCGCGGCCTCGTCGGCCGGGACGTCCTTGAGGACGAGGTGCGCGTAGCCGTTGTCCGGGTCGCCGCCCTTCTTCAGCACGCGATCCACGATGCCGGGGCCGCGGTTGTACGCGGTGAGCGCCAGGTGCGTGTCGCCGTCGTACTTGTCGATCAGCTCGCGCAGGTACTTGAAGCCCACGCTCAGGTTCACCTGCGGGTCGCGCAGGTCGTCCCTGGTGGTGCCCGGGCGCAGCCAGCTAGCCGTGGCGGGCATGAGCTGCGTGAGGCCGATGGCGCCCACGTGGCTGGTGGCGCTGCTCTTGAAGGTGCTCTCGGCCCGCACCAGCCCGAACGCCACGTCCGGGTTGATGTTGGACTGCACGGCCAGGTCGTAGATCTGCTCCGCCAGGTCGCGCGGAACGTCGTACGAGGCGTAGCGCTGCAGGTTCTTCTCGATGGTCGCCTCGCGCCCGGTGCTCTGCGCGTCGGCCACCTTCGCCTCCTCGCCCTGCCAGGCCTGCGCGACCGTCTGGTCGGTGAGCTTGGGCGTGGGCACCAGCGAGCCGATGATGTTCTCGTGCGAGGGCGGGTTGCGCAGCGCCGTGTTGTGGCGCGCGACCGCTACCGGCACCGCGGCGCCGGCGACGGCCAGGCCCACCAGCCCGTGGCGGACCGGGCTCTGCCGCAGCCGCTGGAACGCCGTGGGGCTCTTGCGGCGCAGCTGCGGCCCTTCGGTGCGGCGCTCGCCGCCGTCGTACGCGCGGCGGTAGCGCGGGGGGATGCGGGCTTCGGACGGCGCGCCGGCCTCGGCGGGCCAGCGGCGCACGGCGCGGCCGGTGGAGTGCTGGGGGGCGGCCGCCTGGCGGGCGCACTCCCAGGGTGGCGTCGAGCGTCTTTTCCTAGGCTGCATGGATCGCCCTCCTTGCTTCATCCGGCCGCAGCGTGCGCGGCCCGCAGGGTTGCCCGGCTGAACCGCCAGGGCGTAGCAGGATGCATGCCATGTGGACGTATGTTTCCGCCTCGGAGGCGCTCCCTGCCCGAATCCTCAATCTAACGCATAAGACGTTGGATAGCAATCATTTAGCATCATTGTGCGCACTGTCTCGCACCAGTGGGTTTGCTTGCCGGGCCGGGAATGCGAGGCGTCCGCTGGGTTCCGCGGGCGGGTCCGGTTGCGGGGCGCGGGGGCGGGGCGCATCTTCAGCATCCCGCCCGCAGGGCAGCTTTCCACACGCGTCCGGAGCCCCGTGCCGCCAGCGTCCCACCTCCGTCCACGCCGCGCCGCCCGCGCGGGAACGCCCCGCGCGTGAGGGTGAGCGACAGCACGCGCGTGGTCCTGGCGGTGGTGGCGGTGCTCCTCTGCTTCCTCCTGGTGCCGGGGTTGTACCGCTGGGCCGCCTTCCGCGACGAGCGCGCGCTGATCGTGCGCCTGCGCCGCGAGGTGGTGGACGCGGGCGCCGAGGTCACGCTCACCCGCGCGCAGATGGAGACGCTGCGCACCCACATCGAGGCCGCGGACTCGGTGATCCGCGGCGACGTGGACGCGCTGGAGCGCTATACCGCCATCGCGCAGAACGGGATGCTGCCGCCGCCCGTCTACCAGCGGTACGAGCAGCAGCGGCGCCGGTACGAGGAGCACCTAGCGGAGCGCGACGCGATGTTCGCGCGCCTCAAGAGCGTGCTGGTGCGCAACCACGCGTCGGTGGGCCGCTACAACCTGCTCTCGGACAGCATCCGCTCCCTCGCCGCCCGCATCGGCGACCCGTACTACCACGTCCCCCTCCCCGTGGAAGCCGCGGCCGAGCGGGGGCTGATCAAGATCCACTAGAAGTCTGTTGAAAAACGCTGCGCCTCAGGGTGTGAAGCGGTAGATTGAGGGAGCGAATCTACTGGTGAACTCCTCTTCTGCGTAG
>DASRQW010000365.1 GCA_035696245.1 Longimicrobiaceae bacterium
CGTTAAGGTTCCCAATCTGTTCGGCGGACGCACCGGACGATCGCGCCCGTCACGCCTTCCCCTATCGCAAATCCAGTGCCGCCCCGACCGCTGACCCGTGCTTCGGCCCCCGAATTCCGCGGCGCAAAAGAACGCCCCTCCCGCGAGGGGGGAGGGGCGTTTTCAATCGCGTTATCGAACGGGTCGAACCGATCGCGGAAACCGGTCGCGAAGGATTACTCCTTCACCTCGTACTCCGCGTCGATCACGTCCTCGTCCTTCTTCTTGCCGTCGCCCGCGCCACCGGCCGCGCCGCCGTCGTGCGTCGCGCGATCCGATCCCGGCCCGCCGGGCCCGCCGCCGCCGGGAGCACCCGCCGCCGCGCCACCCGCGCCGCCGTAGATCGCTTCGCCCATCTTCCCGACGGTCTGCTGGAGGTTCTCGATCGCCGGCTTGATCCGCCCGCCGTCGTCGCTCTTGAGCGCGTCGCGCAGGTTGTTCAGCGAGCTCTCGATCTGCATCCGCACGTCGCCCGGCACCTTGTCGCCGTGCTCCTTCAGCTGACGCTCGGTCTGGAACACCAGGTTGTCCCCCTGGTTCTTCATCTCGATCGTCTCGCGCCGCTTCTTGTCCTCGCCCGCGTTCGCCTCGGCCTCCCGCTTCATCGTCTCGATCTCGTCCTTCGAGAGGCCGCCCGCGTTCTGCACGGTGATCTTGTTCTCCTTGCCCGTGCCGCGGTCCTTCGCCGCCACGTTCAGGATGCCGTTCACGTCGATGTTGAACGTCACCTCGATCTGCGGCACGCCCCGGGGGGCCGGCGGGATCCCGGTCAGGTCGAATCGCCCGAGCAGGCGGTTGTCCTTCGCGAACTCGCGCTCGCCCTGCAGGACGTTGATCGTCACCGAGTCCTGGTTGTCGCTCGCCGTGCTGAACACCTCGCTCTTGCTCGTCGGGATCGTCGTGTTCCGCTCGATCAGTCGCGTCATCACGCCGCCGAGCGTCTCGACGCCCAGCGACAGCGGCGTCGCGTCGAGCACGAGGATGTCCTTCATCTGCCCGGTCGCGATGCTCGCCTGGATCGCCGCGCCGACCGCCACGACCTCGTCGGGGTTTACGGTCCGGTTCGGCTCCTTGCCCTTGAACAGCTCCTTCACGAGCCGCTGCACCATCGGCACGCGGGTCGACCCGCCGACCAGCACGATCTCGTCGATCTGCTCGGGCTTGAGCTTCGCGTCCGTCAGCGCGTCGAGCACCGGCTTGCGCGTCTTCTCGACCAGGGGCCGGATCAGCTCTTCGAACCGCGACCGCGTGAGCGTCTCCTGCAGGTGCTTCGGGCCCTCGGCCGTCGCCGTGATGAACGGCAGGTTGACCGTCGTCTCCATCGCGCTCGACAGCTCGATCTTCGCCTTCTCCGCCGCCTCCTTCAGCCGCTGGAGCGCCATCGGGTCCTTCCGCAGGTCGATCCCCTCCTTCCGCTTGAACTCGTCGGCCAGGAAGTTGATCAGCTCCTCGTCGAAGTCGTCGCCGCCCAGGTGCGTGTCGCCGTTGGTGGCCTTCACCTCGAACACGCCCTCGCCCAGCTCCAGCACGGAGATGTCGTACGTGCCGCCGCCCAGGTCGTACACGGCGATCTTCTCGTCCTTCTTCTTGTCCAGGCCGTACGCCAGCGCCGCCGCCGTGGGCTCATTGATGATGCGAAGCACCTCGAGGCCCGCGATCTTGCCCGCGTCCTTGGTGGCCTGCCGCTGGGCGTCGTTGAAGTACGCCGGCACGGTGATCACGGCCTGCGTGACCGTCTGGCCCAGGTAGTCCTCGGCGGTCTGCTTCATCTTCTGCAGGATCATCGCCGAGATCTCGGGCGGCGTGTGCGTCTTGCCCGCGTTCGTCACCTCCACCTGCGCGACCGAGCCCGGCCCGCTGGTGACCTTGTACGGCACCTTCTTCAGTTCCTCGCCCACCTCGGCGAACTTGCGCCCCATGAAGCGCTTGATGCTGAAGATGGTGTTCTGCGGGTTGGTGATGGCCTGGCGCCGGGCAACCTGGCCGACGAGGCGCTCCCCATCCTTGGTGAACGCGACGACCGACGGCGTGGTGCGGCCGCCCTCGGCGTTCGGGATGACGACGGGGTCGCCGCCTTCCATCACGGCGACCACGGAGTTCGTGGTTCCCAGATCGATCCCAATGACCTTGGCCATGGGCTCTCCTTCGTTAGTAGTCGGTAGAAAATCGGAGCCGCCTCGACCTGTCGGGAGGCGGTCCGGCCATTGTAGCTGGCCCACCCAGGTGCACGGCACATGCCAGGCAGAACGCGTGTTTCCCTGCCGATCCGACAGGTTTTGGCAGCCTCCCGGCCCGCATGGCGGTCCGACGTGGCAGTCGCCGGCCCTCTCGATCGGCCAGCCCTGTGAGTCGTTCGGACCCCGCACTTCGGGAGATGCGAACCTGCCGCTCTGCGTTCAGTCACTTCCGCGCGAGAAGCCGGGCCCGGCCTCCCCTCCGCAAGCCGAAGTTGACGCACCAGCCGCCCGCGCTCATCTTGCCGCTCCGCTTCCCCACCTGGAGATGAGATGACGAGCATCCGACCCATCGATCAGACGATCGCCTTCCTGCGCGAGCGAGTGACGCGCGCGCCGCACGCCATCCTCGTCCTCGGCTCGGGCCTGGGCGGCCTGGCGGACGAGATCGAGGACGCCGTGCGCATCCCGTTCGGCGACATCCCCGGCTTCCCGCAGCGCACGCAGGAGCTCGCGGGCCACGCGGGCGCGCTCGTGGTGGGGCGGATGGAGGGTGTGGAGGTGGCGACCATGCAGGGCCGCTTCCACCTGTACGAGGGCTGGAACCCGGCCGACGTCGCGCTGCCGGTGCGCGCCCTGGCCGCGCTCGGCGCGGAGACGATGCTGCTGACCAACGCGGCGGGCGGCATCCGCCCCGGCATGCAGCCGGGCGACCTGATGGTGATCGCCGACCACCTGAACATGATGGGCAAGAACCCGCTCATCGGCGCGCAGCTTCCGGGCGAGGAGCGCTTCCCGGACATGTCGGACCCGTACGACGCCGGCTTCCGCCGCATCGCCGAGCAGGTCGCGCTGCAGCTTCGCATCCCCGTCACCCAGGGCGTGTACGCGGCGATGCTCGGCCCCAGCTACGAGACGCCGGCCGAGGTTCGGATGCTCGCCCGCCTGGGCGCCGACGCCGTGGGCATGTCCACCGTGCCGGAGGTGATCGTGGCGCGGGCGCTGGGCGTGAAGTGCCTGGGCGTGTCGTGCATCACCAACCTGGCCGCGGGCCTGGGCGGCGAGCACCTGTCGCACACCGAGGTCATGGAGGTAGGCGCCCGCGTCCGCGACCAGCTCGCCGCCCTCGTCCGCGGCGTCCTGCCCCGCATCGCCGGCCTGAACCGCGCGAGCGAAGCCGCGTCCTGACTCTCCGATGTCCGGGAGATGCCCGTAGGCTCGGGCAAACGGACCTCACGCGGAGACGCGAAGGCGCGGAGAACAACCCTCGTCTCCTGCCGTTCTCCGCGTCCTCCGCGTCTCCGCGTGAGTCATCATTGCTGGAGACGTGATCGGCAGATGCAGATGCGACGATCCCTCCGGGTGCCTGGTTGGCCCGGAGGGATCGTCTTTTCGGTAGATGCGGTGCGGTCCGTCGGCTCGCCCGGGCGAAGGTGGCTCAGCCGACTTCGCTCGTCGCGCGGGCAGCGACGAGGTGGTTGAGCGGGCCGTGGCCGCTGCCGTAGCCGGGGGCGGACCGGATGGCGCGGTGCACGAAGTCCAGCGCGTCCTTCACCGCTTCGCGGAGAGGCCGCCCGTGGGCGAGGCCCGCCGCGATGCCGGCGGAGAGCGTGCAGCCGGTGCCGTGGGTGCTCGTGGTCTGGAGCTTGGGGCGGCGCCACTCGTTCCACTCGCGGCCATCCCAGAGCACGTCCACCAGCTCGTCGGTGCGAAGGTGCCCGCCCTTGAGCAGCACCGCCGCGGCTCCGCGCTCCACCAATTCGCGCGCCGCAGCCCGCATCCCGTCGCGGTCATCTACCGAACGTCCGACGAGGATCGCGGCCTCGTCCAGGTTGGGCGTGAGCAGCGCCGCCAGCGGCACCAGCTCGTCACGCAGCACACGCTCCGCATCCTCGTCCAGCAGGCGATGTCCGCTGGTGGCGACCATCACGGGGTCGACCACCACGTTCTCCAGCCCATGCTCGCGCAGCGCCTCGGCCACCGTGCGCACCAGCTCCGCGGTGGCGAGCATCCCCGTCTTGCACGCGGCCGGACGCAGGTCCGTCGCGACGGCGCGCAGCTGCTCGCGGACCACGTCGATGGGCACGGGATGCACGGCCGTCACGCCCAGCGTGTTCTGCGCGGTGATGGCCGTGACGGCGCTGGTGCCGAAGCAGCCGAACGCCTGGAAGGTCTTGAGGTCCGCCTGGATGCCCGCCCCGCCGCCGGAATCCGAACCGGCCACGGTGAGCACGATGGGTGGAGCAGCGGTCATCTTCCCAGCGGGATCGTGAGCGGCGGGGGCGGGAGCGCGTCCAGCCGGCGCAGGAAGCCGGCGTACGAGGCCACGTCCCGCGACAGGTGCCGCGACGCCGGGTCCGGCAGGTCGCGCCCGATCTCCGCCTGCGCGTGGTCTATGCGGCTCTGCGTGGTAGGGTGCGACGCGAACCAGGCGATGTTGCGCGCGGCCGGGTTGCGGCGCTCCTCGTCGAGCAGCCGGTCCAGCAGTGTCACCATCCCCCGCGGGTCCACGCCGTCGCGGATCAGGTAGCCCACCGCCAGCCGGTCGGCCTCCTGCTCGTCGGCCCGCGAGTTGGCGGCCGTCCACAGCGCGCCGCCCAGATTCAGTGCGTCCTGGTTCAGGATCTCGGGCTCGCGGCCGAGGATGACGCGGTAAAGCACGGACACGAGCGAGCCGGTGCGCATCTGCCGCTGGAGGTTGCGGGCGCCGTGCCGTGCCGCCACGTGCCCGATCTCGTGCGCCAGCACCGCCGCCAGCTCGCTCTGCGTGCGCGTCCGCTCGATGAGGCCGCGGTTCACGTACACGTAGCCGCCCGGCAGCGCGAAGGCGTTCACCGCGTCGGTGTCGACGATGTAGAAGTGGTAGTCCAGGCTGGGCCGCGCGCTCCTCCGCGCGATGGAGATTCCCAGGGCGGAGACGTAGGCGTTCAGCGGAGCGTCGTGCACCAGCGGTACCTGCGCGTTGACCTGCGAGGCCACCCGCGCCCCGATCTGCACCTCCTGGCGCTCGTCCACGCACGCCGCGGCCGGCAGCAGGGCGAGCGCGAGCCACGCCCGGCGCGCCGGTGCGAAACGGGCCCGCCAGCCGCGCGGCGGGCGGGCCCGGACGGCCACGGCGGCGCCGTGGCTCACTTGCGGTCGGACGGGTACGGCGTCAGCGACCGGATTCGGGTGCGGAATTGCTGGAACTCGCGTGTGTCGGTGACCAGGTTCGAGTTCGTGGCGCCCGGCGTCTGCGCGATCTGGGCACGCACGTTCGTGATCCGCTCCTGCGCCATGGGGTGCGTCGCGAAGAACTGCGACACCCGGCCGGGGTTGGTCTTCTGCTCGTCCACCAGCTTCTGGAACATGGTGGCCAAGCCCAGGGGATTGTACCCCGCACGCATGGTGAAGATCACGCCGTCGCGGTCCGCCTCGCGCTCGTCGTTGCGGCTGAAGCCGGCGAACACCGCGGTCCCCAGGCCCTGCACCCCGATCTGCTCCAGCGTGCCGGGGTTGCGCTGGAGGAGCACGCCGTAGACCACGCCCAGCAGGTTGTTGGCGTTCTGCGCCTTGGCCATCTGGTTGATCGAGTGCCGCTCCACCACGTGCCCGATCTCGTGCGAGAGCACGCCCGCTAGCTCCGACGCGTTCGAGGCGCGCTCGATGAGCCCGCGGTTCACGTACACGTAGCCGCCGGGGATGGAGAAGGCGTTGACAACGTCGGAGTTGACGATGTAGAACGTGTAGGGGATGCCGCGCGGGTCCGCCTGCTGCGAGATCGAGCGGCCCACGCGGTTGATGTATGCCGTCGCGTTGTCGTCGCGCAGGATGGGCATCTGCTGGTTGATCTGGCGCGCGTAGTCGGCGCCCAGCTGCTGCTCCTGCTGCACCGACACCGATGACGCCGACGCGCAGGCGCCCGCCACCGAGACGGACCCGGCTAGGGCCAGGGCGGCGAAATTGCGCCGAATGCGGTTTCCGAGTATAAGCATCGTTCAGCACTCCTCCGTTGGGGTTCTCAGGACCCCCGGGGAGCAAGTCCCGGACCAGAGCGGAGCCCATGCTGTCGCGCAGGGAGCAGAAGGAGTTGCGGGCGCTGCGCCTCCGCAAGCACCGCCAGGAGCAGGGCCTCTTCCTCGTCGAAGGCGTCCGTGCGGTCGAAGACCTGCTCGCGTCCACGCTGACGGTCCGCTGGGTGGCCGGATCGTCCACGCTGGAGGACGGCGAGCGCGGCGCAGAGCTGCTGCATCGCATTGCAGCAAACGGACTTCCCTTCCGCTCCGTGCCCGACGCCGAGCTGCGCGAGCATGCGGCGACCGACACGCCTCAAGGCGTGATCGCCGTCGCCGAGATCCCGCGCTGCACGCTGGACGACCTCCGCCCGTCCGCCGATCCAGCGGCCGTGCTGGTGCTGGACGCGGTGCAGGATCCCGGGAACCTGGGCACCCTGGTCCGCACGGCAGAGGCGCTGGGCGCGTCCGGTGCCATCGCCCTGCCCGGCACGGTGGACGCGTGGAACCCCAAGGCCGTGCGTGCCGCGATGGGCTCGTCGTTCCGCCTCCCCGTCGTCGAAGCGGCATGGGAGGATGCGGCGCCGTGGCTGCGCGACAACGGCTTCCGCATTCTGGCCGCCGCCGCGTCCGGCGATCCGCTCGGCGAGCCTCGTCCGCCTCGGTCGGCGCTGGTGCTGGGGAACGAGGGCGCGGGCGTCTCCGCCGCCACCTTCGCGCACGCCGATGCGACGGTGGGCATCCCCATCCGCGGGCGGGCCGAGTCGCTGAACGTGGCCGCCGCCGGCGCCATCCTCCTCCACGAGCTCCTGCGCTGACGCGGCTAACCACATGCCCCTGACCCTGTTCTACGTCTACGCGGGCGTCGTCGGCGCCTGCGTGGGCTCCTTCCTCAACGTCTGCATCTACCGCTGGCCGGAAGGGCTGTCGGTCATCCGCCCTCGCTCGCGCTGCCCGGTGTGCGAGACGCCGCTATCGTGGCGAGACAACGTGCCGGTGCTGGGCTGGCTGCTGCTGCGCGGACGCTGCCGGTACTGCGGCACCCGCGTCTCCGTGCAGTACCCGCTCATCGAGGCGGCGACCGCGGCCGTGTGGGTCGCGGCGGCGCTGCGGTACGGCATCTCGTTCCAGGCGGGCGCCACGGCCGTCTTCTTCACCCTGCTCCTCGGCATCGCGCTCACCGACGCGCGGACGTACATCATCCCCGACGAGTTCACGATCAGCGGGCTGGTGATGGGCCTGGCGTTCTCGTTCGCGCCCGGCGGCATCACGCCGCTCCGGTCGGTCGAAGGCGCGGCGCTGGGGTTCGGGCTGCTGTGGCTTATCGCAGTGGCTGGAGAGTGGATTTTCAAGAAGCAGGCGATGGGCGGCGGCGACATCAAGATGATGGCGATGGTGGGCGCGTTCCTCGGCCCGGTGGGCGTTCTGCTGACGCTGTTCCTCGGCGCGTTCTTCGGCAGCGTGATCTTCGGCCCCATCAGCATCAAGAC
>DASRQW010000366.1 GCA_035696245.1 Longimicrobiaceae bacterium
GAGACCATTCCCGAGGTCGAGCTGGTGATGCAGGACCTGCGCACGGTCGACGTGGACATCCTCACGCTCGGCCAGTACCTGCGCCCGTCGGACGGCCACATCAAGCTCGATCGGTACGTGACGCCCGAGGAGTTCCGCCACCTGCGCGACGTCGGCATGGCGATGGGCTTCCGCCACGTCGAGAGCGGCCCGCTCGTGCGCTCCAGCTATCACGCGTGGGAGCAGGTGCAGGCCGCGAACGTGTAGCCGTGTCCCGCCTTTCGCAGTCCCCCTTCCGTCTGACCCATGGCCAAGAAGAAAGCTGACCCCATGCCCGCCGCGCAGCCGAGCGGCGACGCCTCCGCGCAGCGCGACGACAATCGCGAGATGCTGCGCTCCATGCTGCTGCAGCGGCGGTTCGAGGAGCGGACCGCGGAGGCGTACGCGATCGGCAAGATCGGCGGCTTCTGCCACCTGTACATCGGCCAGGAGGCGGTGGCCACCGGCGCCATACACGCCCTGCAGCAGGGCGACTACGTGATGACGGCGTACCGCGAGCACGCCCACGCGCTCCAGTGCGGCATGGACCCGGGCTCCATCATGGCCGAGCTGTACGGCAAGGCCACCGGCTGCTCCAAGGGCAAGGGCGGCTCCATGCACATGTTCAGCGCCGAGCGCAACTACCTGGGCGGCCACGGCATCGTGGGCGGCCAGATCCCGCTGGCGCTGGGCGTGGCGTGGAAGATCAAGTACCGTGGCGAGCAGCGGGTGATGCAGGTCTACATGGGCGAGGCCGCCGTGAACCAGGGCGCCTTCCACGAATCGCTGAACATGGCGGCGCTGTGGAAGCTTCCCCTCGTGCTCATCGTCGAGAACAACCGCTTCGGCATGGGCACCGCGTGGGAGCGCGCGTCGTCGCTGTACGACATCGCGCAGAAGGCCAGCGCCTACGCCATGCCCAGCGCGGTGGCCGACGGCATGGACCCGCTGGACATGTACCGCGTGACCAAGGAAGCCGCCGACCGCGCCCGCAGCGGCGAGGGGCCCACGCTCATCGAGGCGCGCACCTACCGTTTCGTGGGCCACTCCATGTCCGACCCCGTCTCGGGCGTGTACCGGACGAAGGAGGACGTGGAGCGCGAGAAGCTGAAGGACCCCATCCGCATCTACGCCGACTTCCTGGCCAAGCAGGGCATCCTGTCGCAGGAGGAGCTGGAGAAGATGGACGCCGAGGTGCGCGAGATCTCCGAGAAGGCCGCGCAGTTCGCCGAAGATTCGCCCGACCCCGAGGTGGGCGAGCTCTACAAGGACGTCTACGCCCAAGAGGACGTGAACGGCCGGCTCTATTTCGACATGAGGAATCGCTGAGATGGCGGTCATAACGTATCGCGAGGCGCTGAACCAGGCGCTCGCCGAAGAGATGGAGCGCGACCCCGACGTCTTCCTGATGGGCGAAGAGGTGGGCGTGTACAACGGCGCCTACAAGGTGTCGAAGGGCCTGCTGGACCGCTTCGGCGAGATGCGCGTGGTGGACACGCCCATCACCGAGCTGGGCTTCACCGGCCTGGGCGTGGGCGCGGCCATGACGGGCCTGCGCCCGGTCATCGAGTTCATGACCTACAACTTCTCGCTCCTGGCGCTGGACCAGGTGGTGCACTCGGCGGCGAAGCTGCTGTCCATGAGTGGCGGGCAGTTCAAGATCCCCATCACCTTCCGCGGCCCCACGGGCGCCGCGCTCCAGCTCGCCGCGCAGCACTCGCAGGCGCTGGAGGCCATGTACGCCCACTTCCCGGGCATGAAGATCGTGGTGCCCGGCACGCCTGCGGACGCGAAGGGCCTGCTCAAGGCCGCCATCCGCGACGACGACCCGGTGGCCGTGTTCGAGGGCGAGATGCTGTACAACCTGAAGGGCGAGGTGCCCGAGGACGACGACTTCGTCATCCCGCTGGGCGTGGCCGAGGTGAAGCGCGAGGGGAGAGACGTCTCCATCATCACTCACGGCAAGATGGTGCACGTGGCGCTACAGGCCGCCGCGCAGCTGGAGAAGGACGGCGTGAGCGCGGAGGTGCTGGACCTGCGCAGCCTGCGCCCGCTGGACGTGGACGCGATCCTGGCCACCGTTGCCAAGACCAACCGCGTGGTGCTGGTGGAAGAGGGCTGGGCCTTCGGCGGCATCACCGCGACGGTTGCGGCGCTCATCCAGGAGGAGGCGTTCGACCACCTGGATGCGCCCATCCTGCGCGTGACGCAGGCGGACGTGCCCATGCCGTACGCCAAGGGCCTGGAGAAGGCCGCCAAGCCCAGCGTGGAGCTGGTGGTGGAGAAGGTCAACCGCGTCCTGTACCGCTGAGCCGGGAGAGCTGAACACATGGCAACCAAGGTCTACATGGAGGCCCTCTCCCCCACCATGGAGGAGGGCCGGCTGGTCACCTGGCTCAAGAACGAGGGCGACGAGGTCAAGGAAGGCGACGTGCTGGCCGAGGTCGAGACCGACAAGGCCACCATGGAGCTGGTGGCGCGCGGCTCCGGCGTCCTGCGCAAGCGCATGGTGGGCGAGGGTGATACCTCGCCCGTGGGCACGGTGATCGCCGTGATCGCGGGGGCGGACGAGGACGTGTCGGCCCTCACCGGCGCGGCGGAGGCGAAGGCCTCGCAGGGCGCGGCGGGCGGCACCCAGGGCGCGAGCGTGCCGGACGCGTCGAAGGCGGGCTCGAAGGAGCAGGCCGACGTCGCGCAGGCCACGGCGGCGCTGGCGGGGTCCGAGCACACGGAGCAGGACCAGGCGGAGCGCGGCACCCCGGCGGAGGCCACTCCGGCCGGGGCGAAGCCCACGCCGGTGCCACAGGGGGGGCAGCAGTCCGGCCAGGCGGCTCCCGCACAGGGCGCGTCGGACAACGGGCGCGTGAAGGCGTCGCCGCTCGCCCGCCGCATGGCGGCGGACGCAGGGATGCAGCTGGGCGGCGTGCAGGGCACGGGCCCCGGTGGCCGCGTGATCCGCCGCGACGTGGAGCAGGCCGTGCAGGCCGGCGGCGCGCAGCAGCAGCCGGCGGCGGCGGCCGAGGCGCCGCAGCAGGCGGAGGCTCCCAAGGCCGCGGCCGCGCCGTCCGCCGGCGGGTATCGCGACGTGCCGCTGTCGCAGATGCGGAAGACCATCGCCAAGCGGCTCACGCAGTCCATCGGCCCTGTCCCGCACTTCTTCCTCACCATCGAGGTCGACATGGGCGAGGCGGTGCGGATGCGGGCGCGGATCAACGAGCGCTTCAAGGACAAGGGCGTGAAGGTCTCGCCCAACGACCTGATCATCCGCGCCGTGGGCTCGGCGCTGCGGAAGCACCCGTTCGTGAACGCGTCGTGGACGGGCGAGTCCATCCGCTTCTTCGACGGCGTGCACATCGGCGTGGCGGTGGCGGTGGACGAGGGCCTCATCACCCCCGTGATCCGCGACGCCGACCGCAAGGGCGTGACCGAGATCGCCGCCGAGGTCCGCGAGCTGGCGGGCCGCGCGCGCGAGAAGAAGCTGAAGCCCGAGGAGTACACGGGCAGCACCTTCTCCATCTCCAACCTGGGGATGTTCGGCATCGAGGAGTTCACCGCGGTGATCAACCCGCCCGAGGCGGCGATCCTGGCGGTGGGCGCCATCAACGAGAAGGTCGTGGTGGTGAACGGCGAGATGGCGGTGCGGCAGCGCATGCGCGTCACCCTCTCCTGCGACCACCGCGTGATCGACGGCGCGACCGGCGCCGCGTTCCTCCAGACGCTCCAGAGCTACCTGGAAGACCCGATGCTGATGATCGCCTGACGTTCGGGCGGACGAAGGATGACGAGAGGGGCCTTCCCACGGCGGGGAGGCCCCTCTCGCATCTTCCGTCACCGGCGCGGCCTTCGCCGTTCATCATCCCCCTCGCATCCGTCCGCCGACGCGTCTCACGCGGAAACGCGGAGAACAGCTCCCTTCTCGTGCAGTTCTCCGCGTCTCCGTGCCTCCGCGTGAGCCTGCCGTTCCCCTGGGAGAGCGTGGCGGTCCGCCCGTCGCGGTGGAATCGCACTCCGCGTGAGGCCGATCGGTGGATACGAAGATGCGGAGCGGGCGGCAGGTTCACCGCAGCGCGACGGGAGACGCGCGCCGCCTCGCCGTTCCGCTGTGTCGTACGCGGCCGGGAACGTTGCGCGGCGAGCGGCGGCGCCCCATCATGTGCAGCGTCGGATTCGGCCGCACGAGCATCCCGCATCCCGAAGCCCGCCCGGACCCCGCAGGCCCACCGTCCGGAGGGCGTCCATCATCCCCGCCGCATGCCCGCCCGCACCGCCCCCGGAAGAGGGCGCGGGCGCACCGTTGCGGCGAAATCCCACCCTTCAGGAAAGGTGCTCCACATGACCTCCATGCGACGCGTCTCCGCCGGCCTGGCGGCGCTCGCCCTGTGCGCGAGCGCTCCCGCGGCCGCGCAGCCCGGCCGCCCCGCCGCCGCGCCCATGCTGCGCGAGGGCCAGACGGTCACGGGCGCGCTCTCGGACAGCGACCCCACGCTCAACCTGCACGGCCGCTTCAAGGTGTACCGGCTGGCCGGGCGCCGCGGGCAGCGCTTCTCCATCATCATGCGCTCCACCGCGTTCGACTCGTACCTTTCGCTGGGGCGGCAGGTGGCCGGGCTCACCGACTACCTGAAGACCGACGACGACGGCGGCGGCAACAGCGACGCGCGCCTGCGCTACACGCTGCCGGAGACGGGCACGTACTTCGTGGTGGCGCAATCGCTCAAGCCCGAAGGCCTGGGCAGCTTCACCGTTGCGGTCGACACGCTGCCCACGCCGGTGAACACCCCGCCGGTGCCGGTGCGCCTGGGCCAGACGGTCAGCGGGCGCCTGGAAGAGACCGACCCCACGCTCGATGCCGACGGCACCCACTACGACCTGTACACGTTCGAGGGCCGCAAGGGCCAGCGCCTGGAGATCGCCATGCAGGCCGCCGACTTCGACGCGTACCTGGGCTTCGGGCGCATGGAGGGCGGCGACGTGCACGTGACCGAGAGCGACGACGACAGCGGCGGCGGCACCAACGCGCGGCTTCGTGCGACGCTGCCGGAAGACGGCCGCTACGTGATCCGCGCCAACGCCATCGGCGAGAACTCCACGGGCGCGTACACGCTGCAGGTGTCCGAGCGTGCGCCCGCGCCGCAGCCGGTCGCCTCGAACCTGGCCGTGGGCCAGACGGTGAGCGGCACGCTGGCCGACACCGACCCGGCGGCCGAGGACGACTCGTACTACGACCTGTACCGCTTCACCGGCCACGCGGGCGAGAAGATCACCATCACCATGACGTCCGACGCGTTCGACAGCTTCGTGGTGCTGGGGCGGATGGAGAACGGCGAGTTCAAGCAGATCGACACCGACGACGACGGCGCGGGCGGCAACAACTCCAAGCTGGAGCGCACGCTCGACGCCGACGGCGAGTACCTGATCCGCGCCAACTCCATCGCCGCGCACTCCACCGGCGCCTACACCATCAAGCTGGAGTCCTCGCGCAGCCAGTAGCGGGCGCAGGACGGACCGGCCGAAATCGCGGGCCGGTAGATGAAAAGAGGATCGGCCCCCGTCCACGGTTGGACGGGGGCCGATCTGCTTCTTTCGATTGCATCTACATCGGCTGGTCGAGTTCTGCCGATGCGCATCTTCGTCCAGCCGATCACATCTGCCGACGCGCACCTGCCGATCTGCGTCATCCCTGGCTCGATTTCCCGATCGACATCTCCCGCCCCGCATCTCCCGGCCTTTTGCCGCGACCCCGAGTGAAGGAAGATTTCGCGGATGCGGGAGCTACCGGACGCGGGTCCAGATGAGGATGGCGCCGCAGCGGGCGTCGCGCTGACGGTAGGCGTTGGGCGTCTCGGACGAGCCGCGGTAGACCTCGATGCCCTCCACCGACTCCGGGTTGATGGTCTGGAGGTCCAGGTTGAACTGGAAGATGCCGTCCACGTAATACAGCGGCGAGCAGCGCCCGGTGCCCCGCAGCGGCGTGCGCGAGGTGGACTGGATGGAGCCGTTCTGGCTGTCGCTGAAGCGCATGTTGAGGAAGCGGCGCAGCAGGTCGGGCATGGAGGGCGTCTTCTGCGTGGCGATCTGGTCGCGGGTGATGAACCGCCCCGTGCCCAGCCGCTGCCGGTCGTAGAACCCGCGCGACTCCAGCATGCGCGTGCCCCAGGTACGCTTCTCGGCCTCGGCGGTGAGCGCGGCCATCTCCACCGGGTCCACGTCGAGCGTCACGGCCACGGTGGTGGGCGAAGACGACTCGACCCGCGCCTCCACCCGGCGCGTGGCGTAGCCCAGCATGCGCACCTCCACCACGTGCCGCCCCACCAGCAGGCCGGGAATGTCCACGGTGCCGGAGTCGCCGGTGGACAGCACGCGGCGCGAGGCGGGAATGCGGACCTCGGCGCCGCGCAGGGGCTCGCCCGTGACGGAGGCGGTGACGCGCGCGGTGAGCACGCCCTGGGCATGCGACGTCGCGGGCGAGAGCAGGACGAGTGCGGCCAGGGCCGCGGGTGCGAGGGTGCGGGTGGGACGGCGCATCGTGTCCTCCGGGAGGATGGCTCCGGCGGGTCCGGGCGGTTGCGGACGCCGCCGCCGGGTGCGCTGCGCCGCCGCTACAGGGCGGAGCTGCGCAGTTCGATCGTCCACAGCCAGTCACGCTTGCCGGGCGAGACGCGGATCAGCGTCTCCTGCCGCTTCGCCACGCGCACCCGCACCACGCGGAACCGGTTCGGCAGCTCGATCATGTACTCGGCCCGCGAGCGCCGCGAATTCCGGACCTGGATTCCGTCGGGCAGCGCCACCAGCTTCTCGCCCCCCGCGCCGGAGACGATCTGCGCCGTGGCGCCGGCCATGTCGCCGAAGTGGAGGGTGGCGCCGCCGGCGGCCTGCATGGTCTCGAACTCCAGCAGCACCTCGGTGCCTTCGGGGCTGAACGACACGGGCGGCGGGGGTGCGGGCGGGGCGAGCGGCTTGGGCTTGGGCGCGGCCGTGAGCGGCCCGGGGGCGGCCGGTCCGCGCCCCGCGACGCCGTCGGCCGCCACGGCGCGCACGTCCGACAGCGGCTTGCGGTGCAGCAGGCGTAGCAGCGCGGCGCTCAGCGCGTCGGGCTCGGGGCCGGCGAACACGGCCACGCGCTCGCCCAGCCACTCGCGGCCGGGGCTGGTGCCCATGGCGGCCGTGATGAAGACGAGGAGCACCGCCGCGACCTTCAGCAGCGTGCCCCCCGTGGTGGACGTGCCCAGCAGGCTGCGGCGGCGCCGGGTTCGCTCCATGGCCGCCAGCGCCAGCGCGCGGCGCGACGGGTCGGGGAGCTGCACGGGCAGCTCGGCCACGTGCTCGCGCACCAGGCGGCTCCGCTCGTCCAGGTCGCGGAGGCGGGCGGCGCACGAGGCGCACGAGGCGAGGTGGCCGCGCACGCGGCGGCTGCCCTCCAGGTCCAGCTGGCGGTCTATCGTGCGAAGGAGGTCGCCGTCCGCCAGGTGGGGCGGGCGCACTCCGGTGGTGAATGTCATCTCAAGCTCTCCGAGGTCGCCGCCAGCTCCGCCGACAGCTTGCGGAGCGCGCGTGCGAGCATGGTTCCCACGGAGCCAGTCGTCGTGCCGACCGCCTGGGCGATCTCGTGGTGGGCGAAGCCCTCTTCACGCATCAGCAGAACCGTGCGCTCCTTCCAGCTCATCCGGTCCAGCGCGGCCCGCACCAGGCGCCTGCGCTCGCCGCTGGCCATCTGCTCCTCGGGCCCGGGGCCCACGTCGCCCATGGGCACGCGGTCCGGCGAGCCCATGAGCAGCGTGAGCCAGCGCGCCCGTGCACGCGCGCCGTCGCGCACCACGTTGGTGGCCACGGCGAACAGCCACGCGCGCACGTTGCGGTCCTGCGGCGGGCGTTCCACCAGCCGCACGAACGCTTCCTGCGCGGCGTCGGCGGCCAGGTCCGAGTCGCCGGTGAGGCGGACGAGGTACCTGAACAGCCCGTCGTAATGCTCCAGGAAGAGCTGGGTGACGTTCAAACGGCCGTCCGCTGGTTGAGGAGCTTCCGCCAAGACTACGCTACCTCCGGGGCCGGGGCCCCGCTGTGGTTCTGCGTGATGTAACGAGCCTGCCCGCGCGATTCTGACCGGGCGGCCCGATGGGTGCGGGCGCGGGGCCCGTGTGTGCGGCTGGGAGATGCGGGAGGGCGCCCGACGCCCGAACGGGCGAGTGGCACCTGCTTCAATACTACCGGAAATGCTGTGTCGGGAGAAGTGCCGATGGTACCGTTTCCAGTGCGGTGGAGCGTAACTCCGCGCCGGCCGGCGGCTTATCGCGTCACACCGGATCGTCTTGCGGCGGGCGTGCATCCGTCGGTTGCGCTTCGGGGGATGCGGCGCGGCGGAGGCGGTTGACCAGGCGGTGCGCCTGGCGCGTCGTCTCCGGCTCGCGGAAGCGCGGGCTGGCGGCGAGGACGATGCGGACGGCGGTGCCGAGGTCCATCAGGTGGCCGGGGGAGACGTAGACCGGCTTGCAGCCGGCGCGCGTCCGCACGGCCATGCCCACGACCTCGCCCTTGTCGACCAGCTCGGCGGTGGCGCCGCGCTCGGGGCCGAGCTCGCCGTGCTTGCCGATGAGGATGGACTTGCCGCAGCCGATGGTGGGGATGCCGAACAGCACGCCGCCGTGGCAGGCGACGCCGAACCGCCGCGGGTGCGCCAGCCCCTGGCCGTCGAAGACCAGCACCTCCGGCTTCTCACCCAGCCGCTCCCACGCGAGGGCGAGCGCGGGAAGCTCGCGGAACGAGAGGTAGCCAGGCACGTACGGCATGGGGAGATGCGCGACGGCGGTCGCCTCGCCCACGGGCGCGAGCGTGGCCGCGTCGAGCACGACTATGCCGGCGAAGCCTTCGTGCGCGTGCTTCTCGGTGGAGATGTCGGCGCCCGCGACGGTGCGCGGCGCGAAGTTGGGCGGAGCCTGGAGCACCAGCTGCTCGCGGAGCCGCAGCTGCACCTCGCGTGCTTCGGCGATGGAGAGGTTCCAGCCATGGTGCAGCGCGGCGGGCTCGGTCGATGACATCGTGCGTCGGTTCAGGGGATCGGGCGGACGACGTGGAGGCGGGCGGCAACTTCGGGTCCATACGGAAGAGCGGGGCCGTTCTGCCTCCGCTCTGGCGGAAGGCCGGAAAAGCGGCCATCTTCCACGCCCTGGAAAACCGTCTCCCGCCGCTCCCGCCCCACTCCTCCCGGAGCCCGTTCATGGACCGCACCCGCTTCATCGAGCACCGCGGCAAGCGCATATTGCTGATGGACTACACCGGCATCCGCGCGCCGGCCGAGGCGCTGGAGGCCATCGAGGCGTCGAAGGGCGTGGTGCGGCTCCAGCCGCCCAAGTCGCTGCGGGTGATCACCGACGTCACGGGCAGCCACTACGACAGCACGGTGGTGGCGGCGCTCAAGGAGCTCGCATCGCACAACACGCCGTTCGTGACGGCGAGCGCGGTGGTGGGCGTCACCGGGCTGATGCGCGTGGTGCTCTCGGGCATCATCATGTTCTCCAAGCGCAAGATCCAGACGTTCGACACGCGTGAGGCGGCGATGGAGTGGCTGGTGCAACAGGAGTAGGCCGGACGCGCAGTGCTTCGACCGAAGCGTGGATCGGGGGAGATGCGGAGCGCCGGAGATCGGACGTGAACCGGCGATTCGGGAGATACGATCAGTGCTGTCGACTGCGCCAGGTGCTGCATCTGCCGGCGATGTAAGCCCGATCTCGCCTGGGTGATGTTAAGCGTACTCGCGGTATCGCCGGTGGTGAAACCAGCGGCTGGGAACGGCGGTGGTCCCGGCGGGCGGGGTGAGCTGCAGTGGAAAGATGAAGCGCGCTTCGGCTAGATTGCCGGAGCGCGCTTCGAGCTTGTCGAGCGGTAAGTTGGTTTTCTCCCACACCTTGGGCGAGGGAGACCCGGCGGCGGTTTGCCGGGGCTCGCTCGCGGGCGGGGAGACCCCGGACGGAGGCCGACAGCAGTACCGTTGGCCGGAGGAGGAGGCTCCACGCCCCCGGGGAGGAGACGGACGGCGGGGCTGTTTCCGCCGGCCGGCTCCGGAGCGGTCCGCCGCCGCCAAGCCAGGAGCCGCTACGGGTAGAGCTGCCCGGTCCGCCAGGTGCCGGGGACCGATAGGTCGCGCGCGTAGACGTCGCGCTCGTGGAGGCGGCTGGGGCGGCCCTGCCAGAACTCGATGCGCTCCGGGACCACGCGGAAGCCGGACCAGAACTCCGGCCGGGGGATGGCGCCGTCGCCGAACCGCGCTTCCACGAACGCGATGCGCTGGTCCAGGTCCACGCGCGCCGGCAGCTCGGTGCTCTGCCGCGACGCCCACGCGCCCACCTGGCTGCCGCGCGCGCGCGAGGCGAAGTATTCGTCGGCCTCGGCGGCGTCCACGGCCTGCACGGCGCCCTCGACGCGCACCTGCACCTCGAACGGCTGCCAGTGGAAGCAGAGCGCGGCGAAGGGGTTGGCCGCCAGCTCGCGCCCCTTGCGGCTGCCCAGGTTGGTGTAGAAGACGAAACCGCGCTCGTCGAACCCCTTGAGCAGCACGATGCGCACGGAGGGCCGGCCGCGCTCGTCTGCCGTGGCGAGCGACATGGCGGTGGGCTCGCGGATCTCGGTGCTGGCGCGGGCGCGCTCCAGCAGCTCGCCGAAGCGGCGCAACGGATTGGCGTCCGGCGCGGCGGGCACGTGCGAGGTGTGGTCGGTCAAGGTCCATCCTCCGTCAGTCGCGGCGAGCCGCGGCATGTGTGTCCATCGAGCGATCCCAGCCCGGCGATCCGATCCCCGTGGTTCCCGTCGGTTAGTAGCGCATCGGCCGAAGTCGTTGGGACGATGCGCGTTGCGGACGTGCCTGCGCATTTCCGGACGGATCGGATGCGATGAATCGCACCCCTACGGCCCGGTGCTCGGACTCGGGTGCGGGGCGGCGCTAACGTAGGAGCGGCGGGGGCGGGGGGCAAGCGGCGGGGAGGGACTTCGGACGGACGTCAGGCGGGCGGGACGGGGTCGGCGTGGAACTGGACGTAGTGGCGGTGCAGGGTGTCCAGCGTAGCGTCGAAGGCGGCGACGACGGCGGGGTCGAACTGGGTGCCGGCGCAGTCGCGGATCACGGCCACCGCCGTCTCCCACGGCATGCCGTTGCGGTAGGCGCGCAGGCTGGTCATGGCGTCGAGCGTGTCTGCCACGGCCAGCACGCGGGCGGGGAAGGGGATGGCTTCGGCCTTGAGGCCGTCCGGGTAGCCCAGCCCGTCCCACCGCTCGTGGTGGTGCCGCACGACGCCGATCACGAGCGGGTCGTCGATGAGGGGCTTCAGGATGCGCGCGCCGATCACGGGGTGTTTGCGCACCTGGTCGAACTCGCGGCGGGTGAGGCGCTCGGGCTTGCCCAGAACGCTGTCCGGCACGCCGATCTTGCCCACGTCGTGCAGGTCGCCCGCCAGGCGGAAGCTGAGCAGGTCCACCCCGCCGGTCTGCTCGGCCAGCGTCATGGCGTAGCCGGTTACGCGGCGGGCGTGGCCGGCGGTGTACGGGTCCTTGGCCTCCACGGCGTGGGCCAGCGCGTGCGCGGCGCGCAGGATCCAGATCTTGCTCTCGGTGTCGCGCTGGCGAAGGCGCGCCTCCAGCACCTCGCGCTCGCGGCGGTCCTGCCTGCGCGCGCGTGCGCGGGCGAGCGACGACTCCACGCGCGCCAGCAGGTCGGCGTTGTCGAAGGGCTTGGGGATGAGCTGGTCCACGCCGGTGTCGATGGCGGCGGCGGCGGTGGAGAGGTCGCCGTGCCCGGTCATCAGGATGAGGCGCGTGTCCGGCGCGCGGGAGCGCACCTCCA
>DASRQW010000367.1 GCA_035696245.1 Longimicrobiaceae bacterium
GCTCCCGAACGGCGTGTACCGCGCGACGGCGAAGCTCTTCCTGGGCAGCTGCGGGCAGGGACCGCGCGTCGCGAGGCGTCATCCACCCAATCTACTGCTGGATCCCTACTAATGCAAACTATTTATCGTCCGGAGTAATAACCGGACAGTACTGAAGACTGATAGAAGAGGGGCGGCCGACGCGATCGGCCGCCCCTCTCGCGTTACCTAGCCCGGTCATCCGAGCCTCGTCCCCTCCGCCGCCGACACTCCGCCCGACGCAAAGACGCCCCGGCTCCTCGAAGGAAGCCGGGCGTCTTGCCGTTCTGGCGGATCGGTCAGCCCTGCGGGAGCATGCCGTCCCAGGGGCCGCTGCCGTCTTCGCTTCCGTCGCCGCCGCCGAAGCTGCGGCTGGACGCGAAGGCGAGGATCCCGGCCAGGCAAAGGAGCGCCAGGGCGACGTTCCGCGCCTCGTGGCTCGTTCCCGCCGCGTTCGCCGTGCGGCTGGCGGACGAGGCCGTCTTGCCGGCGGCGCGCTCGCTCACCGACTGCGAGACGGGGGCGCCGGGCTCGGCCGGGGGGGCGGAGGCGGCGTCCTGCTTGGCCGCGTACGCGGTGTAGGCGGCGCCGAACACGGCCACGTGCAGGTGCGGCGGCGTGTGCTCGCGCGTGACGTCGATCACGCCGGCCTTCTCCAACGACAGCAGCTCGCCCTCCAGCCAGGTGCGGCAGGCGGCGTTCTTGGGGATGCGCAGGTCCGCGGCCATGCCGGTGGGGTGCACCGACAGCTTGTGCGCGTTCGACGGCTGGTCCGAGAGCGGGCGGGTGAGGCTGGTCACCACCATCTGCTCGCCGCAGGCCGCGCGGTAGCTGGCGGCGGTGCGCTCCACGAACAGGCGCGTAGCCGGCTGCGCGTCCGGGAACGAGACGCCCTTGCTCACCGTGTAGTCGGCGTTGCCGCCGAGCGGGACGAGCTGGCCTTCGGTCACCAGCGCGCGCACCTGCGCGGGGGTGCGGAGGAACGAGAGCCCCTCCTTCTCCGCGACCTCGTGCTGGCGGACCATGGAGGCGGGAGAGCCCACGAGCGTCACCGGCACGTCCGCGCGGGCAGTGCCCGCGGCCGCGGCGCTGGCGGCAAGGACGAGAAGGGTGGTTCGGAGCATGGTCGCCTCTGTTGTCGCGGGGAAAACATCCGGGTTCCGCCCGGCTTCTCGACTTCCTTGTATCTACCGTAAATATAACGGCTTAGGTCGATTTGCGTAATTGCCAGATCCGTGCCGCGCGCAGGCACATCGTCCGGCTCGGGGGCCGACGGGTGGATGCGTTCGGATCGATGAGAAGCGGCGGGGCGGGGAGAGATCGTGCGCCGCTCAGGCGGGAACGGCGGTCGCGGGCGCCGCGGCCGGGGGCGATGCGGGCGCGTGGGCGCGGGAGACGGCGTCGTACAGGACCTCGATCTGCCGGGTCGCGCGCTCGATGTCCGCGCGGAGGAGCGGGTCGGCGATGCGGCTTCCGCCGCGGACGCGCTCGCCGGGCGCGCGGAGGTCCACCGGCGCCTCTCCGCGCTCGACGGCGTCCGCCAGGCGGGCGAGGGTGTGGCGCGCGGCGCCCGCGAAGCGCGTCAGCTCCGGGCGGAGGGCCTCGGCCGGGCGGGGCTGCGAGGCGAGGGCGGTGACGGTGGCGGTCAGGCGGCGCACGTACGCCAGCACCGTCATCCACGGCTCCATCTCCTTCTCGTCCGCGGCGGTCTCGCCCACGAGGCGCTGGAACGACGCTTCGGCGTTGGTGGTCGCCATGCCCACGCGGCGGCGCTCGCCCGCCGTGTCGGGCATGACCGCATCTTCCGACAGCAGGCGGGCGAGCACGGCGGCGAGGTAGTCGGCCTCGCGGCGCAGCGCCTCGGCCATCACGGCGGGGAAGCGCTCGCGCTCCGGGCTGGGCCACAGCAGGCGGATGGCGAGCAGCGCCAGCGCGGCGCCGATCACGTTGTTGGTCACGCGCACGCCGGCCAGGTGCCAGTCGCCCGCGCCGATCTCTGCCAGCAGCACGAAAGCGGGGGTGAGGAAGACGGAGAAGACGGCGTAGTTGAGCGGCAGCAGCGCGACGCTCACCGCCACCAGCACGAACATCACCGGCACCAGCGCCGCGGTCCCGTGCACAAACGTGCCGATGATGGCCGCCACCACGCCGCCAACGACGGTTCCCGCCACGCGCTGGAGCCCCTTCACGTTCGTCGCGCCGGTGTACGGCTGGAGCACGACGAGGACGGTGAGGGTGACCCAGTAGCCGTGCGGGAGATGGAAGAGCTGCGTGAGCGCCAGCGCGGCCGTGGCGGCGATGCCCACCCGCAGCGCGTGGCGGAGCACGACGGAATCCCACGTCAGGTTCGACGTGAGCGGGCCGAGGAAGGGGTTCTCTTCCCGCGGCGGCTCGGCGGGCGCGGCGGCGGGGACGGGGCGCGCGGGCGCGTCCGCATCTTCGTCGTTCAGGCCGGTCGCGGTGTCCGCCGCGGCTTCGATGAACTCGCGGATGCGCACCATCAGGTCGGCCGCGTGGGCCAGGCGGGCGCGGGCGTCCTCTCCCGCGGCGGCCGGCGGATCGACCGGGTCCGGGTCGTCCGGCATCGCCGCCGTCCAGCCTTCGGGAAGGGCGACGCGGCAGCGGCCTTCCGTCTCCACCACCCGCGCGAGCTCGCGCAGCGCGGCGGCGACGGCGCGGAGGGCGCGGGCAGCGGCGTCCAGCCCGGCGTTCTCGTCGCGCGCCGCGGCTTCGACCGAGACGGAGACGGCCACGAGGGTGCCGAAGACCTGGTCGGCGTCCTCCAGCAGCACCAGCAGGCGCTCGCCTCGGCCGCTCTCCCCCTGGCGCCCACGGCGGAGGCCCGCGAGCACGGCGCGCGCCTCCTCCAGCCGCTCGCGGATCGGCGGGTGGCGGCGGGGCGCGAGCGTGCGCCAGCCGGACGCGTCCTCGTCTCCCGAGGCGAGGGCGGCCTGCTCTGCTGCATAGCCGGCTACCTCGCGATAGGCGGCGGCCACGGCGCGGCGGGCGGGGCGGTAGACGTGGATGGGCCACAGCAGCAGCGCGAGGGCCATCGTCCACGCCGTGCCGGCCAGGGTCCACCCGCCGCGCGCCAGCGCCTCGCCCACGCCGGGGCCGGTGCGGGAGAGCGAGACGACGAAGACGGTGCACGCGGTCAGGCCCACGGTCGCCGCGCCCGGCCCGTACACGCGCGCGAACGACAGCGCGGTCACGACGACCAGCATCAGCGCGACGGAGAGGAGCGGATGCGGCGCGGCCAGCGCGGCCAGCGTGACGGTGGCGGCGCCGACCAGCCCGAAGGCCGCCATGCTCGCCGCCCGCGTGCGGTACGCGCCGCCCTTGTCCAGGATCGCGGCCGAGAAGCCGCCGAGCACCATCCACACCGCGCCTTCCAGGTGCAGCGCGCCGCCGGCGACCACAGGCACCATCGTGGCGATGGCGGCGCGGATGCCGTTCGCCCACGCCGGGCGCGCGGTGGCGAAGCGGGTGCTCTCCTTCAGGGGCTGGGGGATGTGGTGCGGCAGGCGCATCGGCGCGGTTCCATCTCCGGAAACGGGTTCGTCTGGTCCGCGCCGCGACTCCGCAACATGCGTGCGGCGCCGTCGCGCACCTGCCGGCCGGGCGGACGGGGCGCGTCTTCATCTACCGAGACGGCGTGCACGCCGCGCACCTTGTTCGATCGGCGGAATGCAGGAGACCCCGCGGGGCGGCGTGCCTCGCGGGGTCTCTCATCTGCCTCGCCCGTGCGGACTTCGGAAGGGCGATGCCGGTCCGTATCCGCCAGTCAGCCGGCGGTTTCCAGGACCGGCGCCTCTTCCCAGGCGCGGAAGCAGTCGTGGCCGAACTCGCGCGCCGCGCGGCCCTGGTCCGCGAAGCCGAAGTAGTCCGACCAGCCCTGCTGCTCCGCCCGCCACTTGCAGTCCCAGTGGAACCGCACCGTCCGCTCGTCGTCGCCCGCACGCAGCGTGAGCGTGCCGCGGAAGTACTCGCACCCCGACTGCGCCTGGATCTCGATTGATTCGATGGGCAGCTCGGGGTATTGTTCCAGCGCCTTGGTCAGCGTCCGCTCCACCTTCACCGCCGGGCAGCGGTAGTCGAAGACGATGCGATCGCACGAGCGGCCGGTGCGCCGGAAGGTGGCGACGGCGGCGCGGAACGCCTCGCTCGCGCGGGAGCTTTCGAGGAGCTGGGAGAGGATCATGGACACTCGGCGGTGAGGGTGAAGCGCCAAAGATAACGGCGCCTTAATCAAACGCCAATGCCCTCGCGTGTACCCGAACGGGAACGCATCCGGAAGCGGGACGGGCACTTACGCATTCGGGCAGAAACGTCCGAAACCCTCGGGACCCTTTTCCTCAAGACGTGAAGAACATTGACGGACAGCGCCAGCCCCGAACGCCGTGACCTGCACGCGCCCGCCGAGGTCGTCCGCATCGCGCGGAGGCTGGAGGATGCGGGGTTCCAGACGTGGGCCGTGGGCGGCGCGGTGCGCGACGCGCTGGCGGGGCACGTGCCGGGCGATTGGGACCTGACCACCGCCGCGCGCCCCGGCGACGTGCGCCGCCTCTTCAAGCGCACCGTGCCCGTGGGCATCGAGCACGGCACGGTGGGCGTGCTGGGCGCAGACGGGAAGATGTACGAGGTCACCACCTTCCGCCGCGACGTGGAGACGGACGGGCGGCACGCCAAGGTCTCCTTCTCCGACACGGTGGACGAGGACCTGCTGCGGCGCGACTTCACCATCAACGCGGTGGCCTGGCACCCGCGCACGCACGAGGTGCGCGACCCGCACGGCGGCGTGCGCGACCTGGAGGCCGGCGTGCTGCGGACGGTGGGCGACCCCGCCGAGCGTTTCCGCGAGGACCGCCTGCGCGTGCTCCGCGCCCTCCGCTTCGCCGGGCGCTTCGGCCTGCGGGTCGACGACGCGACGTGGGATGCGGCGCGCGCGACGGCGGAGGCGCTGCCGGACCTTTCCGCTGAGCGGATCCGCGACGAGCTGTTCAAGACGCTGCGCGAGGTGGCGCGGCCGTCCGTGTCCCTGGCGCTGTACGCGGACTGCGGCGCGCTGCGGACGCTCTATCCCGAGCTGCAGGCGTGCATCGGCGTGGCGGATGGAGATGCGGACGTGTGGACGCACCTGCTGCGCACGGTGGACGAGGTTCCGCGCCACCGCTCGAAGCTGCGGCTCGCCGGGCTGCTGCACGACATCGGCAAGCCGCGGACGCGGACGGTGGAGGACGGGCGCGAGGCGTTCCCGGAGCACGCGGAGGTCGGGGCGGCGATGGCGTACGGGATGCTGAAGCGCCTCAAGTGCTCGAACGCGGACACGGACCGGACCGTGCACCTGGTCGCGCAGCACTCCGGCCTGCCCCCGTCCGATGCGCGCGCGGCAGACGTGCGGCGGTGGTTGCGGCGCGTGGGCCCGGAGCACGCGTGGGACCTGCTGCGGCTGCGCATGGCCGACGCGCGGGCGCGGGGCAGCGCGGGAGACGCGCGCGAGGCGGCGGCGCTGCGCGGACGGGTGCGGCAGGCGCTGGCGGCGCGGGTGCCGCTGGGCATCTCCGGGCTCGCCATAGACGGGGCCGAGCTGCGGCGGCTGGGCATCCCCGCGGGCCCGCTCATGGGCGAGATCCTGCGCGACCTGCTGGAGCGCGTGACCGACGATCCCGCGCTCAACGACGCCGACACGCTACGCGGCCTGGTGCGCGAACGCATCTCGTAGATCGATCGAACCATCGTCTTCCCGAACACCGACGCGAGGAAGCTACATGGAATTCGCCTGGCTGCGCGGCCCCATCGAGGGCATCGACCCGCTGCTCGCGCCCGCGGCGCACGCGCTGGTGCAGACCGACGAGGACATCGCCGAGGCGGTGCGGGGGCTGACGCCGGCGCAGGTGTGGATGCAGCCGGGCGGCGCGGCATCCATCGGCTTCCACCTGCGGCACGTGATCGGCAGCGTGGACCGCATGCTGACGTACGCCAAAGGCAAGAGCCTGGACATGCACCAGCGCGCGTTCCTGGAGATGGAGACCGAGCCCTGCGATCCGCCCACCGGGCCGGAGTCGCTGGTGGCAGGCGTCCACGCCGCGGTCGAATCCGCGCTGCGGGTCTACGCCCACACGCCGCGGGAGGCGCTGCTGGAGCCGCGCACCGTGGGCCGCAAGGCGCTGCCCACCACCGTGATCGGCCTGCTCTTCCACGCCGCCGAGCACGCCC
>DASRQW010000368.1 GCA_035696245.1 Longimicrobiaceae bacterium
GCCACCTCGCTCCACCTGGCCGAAGAGGCGTCGGGCAGCCGCGACTTCATCCGCTGCTCCCTCGCCGACATCCTCGACGGCCGCGCCCCCGCCCGCCGCGACGGCGACAGCGTGGCGATCTTCAGCCCGTTCGGCCTCGGCGTCCTCGACATGGCGGTCGCCCAGCTCGTCTACGACCTGGCGGCGGACCGCAACGAAGGCACCGTCTTCGACGGCTTCCTCCCCGATCCGTGGGACGCCCAGCGCGAAGCCGCCCTCCCCGCCTGACGAGCTTCGAAGCTGGAGATGCACAAGAGCCCCATCGCCGCGCCGGCGATGGGGCTCTCGCCGTTGCTCTCGGCTCTGAAACTTGGGGCAAATGACGAACCCGGTTGGGATGACGTCCGCTCACTATGCGCGCTGATCTCGCGTAGCGGCCCAAGGTAGCGCTCGTTTCAAGATGATTCTTGAATCAGATCGCACGGTGGTGCTACACTATTCACCGGGAGAATTTGGACAACGCTGTCGTTCATATCATCAGACGCTCACGCCCGCCGTGTTCTGGTAATCTCACAGCGCCTCAAGCCCAATCGACGCACGAACACTCAGCTGGAAAGGAACTCATGCACATTGCACCGCTGACTTTTCTCGTTCTACTCCTCGCCGGTGACCAAGCCCTCGCACAGGGCGGTTCCCCGGACGCAGCCTCCACTCCGCGTGATTCGGCACCGAAGCAGTCCGTCGCACCATCTTCCACGACGGCCCCGGTTGGTACGGACAAAGCAAAGGATCCGAAGAGCGCGACCACATCCTTCAGCGAATCCGTCCTGTCGCACGGCGGTCGTCCGGTGGCAGGGGCAATCGTCCGACTTACTGGAGACGTAGATGGGCAGCACGTAGCGAAGACGGATACCACGGATGCGCACGGGCGCTACTCGTTCATCGCTTTCCCCGCAGGCAACTACGAGGTACGGATCACTTACGGGAAGGGGCAAACGCTGGCGCGGCGCATCGGAATTCTTGGGGTACAGGACGGGACGGTCCAGCTGCCCGAAGAAGTTGGCCGACTTCCGGAGTTCTTCGCCACACTGGTGTTTTTGCTCCTCTATCTGGCCTCCATTGCCGCGACGCGGTGGCACCACATTGCCCGATCACTTCACGAGATGGTAGGCGCGCAGATCCGCGCGCTTCGGACTCGCCTTGACACGGAGATCGAGGGCTGCGTTCCCCTTGGCGATTCCGTCGAGTTGCGGAAGAATTTTCACGCTGAGGCGGCCTCGCTGGTCGAAAATCCTGCGAGCCCTGACGCGGAGGCTCGCCGGAGCCGAGTGGCGGCCTTGGAAAAGTCAGTGAAGCTCGCCGTGCTGAACGATCGGCTAGCGGAACTCGATTGCCGGCAAAAGGAGTGGAAGCCGACTTGGACCGAGAAGCTGTTCTGGTCGCGGGGCCGTGAGAACGCGCTGTGGACCGAAATTCACGAAATCGAGCGCGAGCTTTCCGCCTTCCTCGCTCCCCCCGAGCATGTGGAATCGTACCTCCGCTGGGCGGACGCCGAGCTTCGAGCGATCGGAAAGCCGACGGCGGTAGTGGTGGCGGATGCCATCCACCTGGAGCTTCAGGCCCCGGTGCCTGAAGGTCACGCTAAGCTGGCCAGAGCCGACAAGGTACGAAAGGCGCTGCTCGGACGCGGGATCGGGATCATCTACAGCGAACGCGACAACAGCTTCTCCACGTTGATGGAATGGCAGAACAAGGCGAGCTGGCTCGTGGTGACTGCCGTGGTGGTGATCGGCTTCCTCAGCCTCGCGGAAGGACACGCGATCCTCTTCCTGGCGGGTGCCGCAGGCGGCTATTCGAGCCGGCTCATGCGGGCACTGAAACGTGAAGACGTGCCCCTGGACTACGGCGCTTCCTGGACGACGCTTTTTCTCAGCCCCCTGTTCGGCGCCCTCGCTGGCTGGTTCGGTATCGCTCTTGTGTCGCTCGCCACCCAGCCCGGCATCAATCTTCTGGGCGACGCTTTCAAGCAGGTGCGATGGGATGATGCGTCGAGCGTCGGCTCATTGGCGGTCGCGTTCCTCCTCGGGTTCTCGGAACGGCTGTTCGATGCGGTGGCCGGTGCGGTAGACCAGCACGGCACTCGTACGCCTACGCGTCCACCGGCGCCGGTCCTTCCCACGACCGCTGTAAAACAAACGCAGGCACCAGACCCGCCAGCCCAGGACCCCCACAAAGATCCGAACTAGGGGGCGGTCCAACCGACGTAAGCTGCGTAAACGACATCCGGCACCCCTGCCGACGATGGTCGTCGCCACGTTAGAAGTGCCCCACCGCCGCTCAGCCTTGCGGCTCGCGGCGGCCGAACGCATTCTAGCAAGGATCAGCTCACAAACGCTTCGACGTAAGCTCGTCCAGCCTTTCACGGCGAAACGCATGAAGTCACTCTCGCGATGGATGTCGGCCCCAGGCCTCCTCGCGCTCCTCGCCGGTCCTGCGCAGGCGCAGGCGCCCGGCCACGCACATCCCGCCGACACGCCGCGCGCCGCGCAGCCGCGCTACACGACTGCGGATGTGGCGTTCATGCAGGGCATGATCATGCATCACGCGCAGGCGCTGGAGATGACGGCCCTCGTCTCGTCCCGCAGCCGCAGCGAGGCCGTGCGCCTCATGGCCGGCCGCATCGAAGTCTCCCAGCGCGACGAGACGGTGCTCATGCAGCGCTGGCTCCGCGCCCGCGGCCAGGCCATCCCCGCCGCCGGGATGCACGGGATGCCCGGAATGGCGATGCACGGCGACTCATCCAACATGCACACGATGCACGCTGACTCGTCCGAAATGCATACGATGCGCGAGATGCACGGCGACTCGTCGTCGATGCACGGAATGGCGGGGATGCACGACGGCATGGGTGGGATGCGCGGCGGCGCGATGGATGGGCACGCGTTGATGCCGGGTATGCTCACGCCGGAGCAGATGTCCCGCCTTGCTGCGGCCAACGGAGACGAGTTCGACCGGCTGTTCCTGGCGGGGATGATCCAGCACCACCGCGGCGCCATCACCATGGTGCGCGCCCTGTTCGCCACGCCCGGCGCCGGGCAGGAGCCCGAGCTGTTCGACTTCGCGTCGCACGTGGACGCGGACCAGCGCATCGAGATCGCGCGCATGCAGAGACTGCTGGACGGGATGGCCCCGGCCGCCCGCAACCGCTGACGGCCGCTCCGCACCCGGAGCCCCGCCGGCACGACCGCCCTACATCCCCGGACAAAGACTACAGATGACAACCGAAGCGATGGCTCCGCGGCCGCGTGAACGGCGGGCCGCACACCTCGTCCGCCTCGCCGCCTTAACAGGCGCGCTCGCCTTTGCCGCGCCCGCCGCCGCGCAGGGCGGCACCGGCGCCGATCCGCGCGTGGGCCTGCGCGCGGGCTGGAACGATGCGGGCGAGGCGATCCGCAACATGGCGATGATCTCGCACACGCCCAAGCCGGAGGGCTTCTTCAACCCCTCCAACAGCGGCGACTTCGGCTACATCAACTCCGACCTGGCGTTCCGGGGCAGCCTGGTGTTCATGGGCGGCTACCACGGCGTGCAGATCTACGACTACTCCAACGTCTCGGCGCCCGTGCTGCGCGGCAGCATCGCGTGCCCCGGCGGCCAGGGCGACGTGTCGGTGTGGGGCAACCTGCTGTTCATGTCAGTGGAGCAGACGAGCGGGCGCGTGGACTGCGGTGCCCAGGGCGTCCAGGACACCGTGAGCGCCGAGCGCTTCCGGGGCGTGCGCATCTACGACATCAGCGACATCGCCCGCCCGCGCCAGGTGGCCGACGTGCAGACCTGCCGCGGCTCGCACACGCACACGCTGGTGCCCGACCCCAAGGACCCGCGCAGCATCTACGTCTACGTCTCCGGCACCAGCGTGGTTCGCTCGGGCGCCGAGCTGGCCGGCTGCGCCAAGTCTGCCGACGACCCCAACACGTCGCTTTTCCGCATCGACGTGATCCGCGTGCCGCTGAACGCCCCGCAGCAGGCGCGCATCGTCAGCCAGCCGCGCGTGTTCGCGGACCCCGCCACCGGCGCGGTCGCGGGCCTGTGGAAGGGCGGCAACCACGGCGAGGGCACGCAGACCACATCGGCCACCAACATGTGCCACGACATCACCGTCTACCCGCAGCTGGGGCTGGCGGCGGGCGCGTGCGCGGGCAACGGCATCCTGCTCGACATCCGCGACCCGGCCCACCCGGTGCGCGTGGCCGACGTGAGCGACCCCAACTTCTCGTACTGGCACTCGGCCACGTTCAGCAACGACGGCAGCAAGATCCTGTTCAGCGACGAGTGGGGCGGGGGCACCGCCGCCCGCTGCCGCGAGACCGACCGGCCGCAGTGGGGCGCCGACGCCATCTTCCGGCGCAGCGGCAACACGCTGAGCCTGGCCGGCTACTACAAGCTCCCCGCGCCGCAGACGGCCGAGGAGAACTGCGTGGCGCACAACGGCTCGCTGGTGCCCGTGCCCGGCCGCGACATCCAGGTCCAGGCGTGGTACCAGGGCGGCATCTCGGTCGTGGACTTCACCGATCCCGCGCACCCGGTGGAGCTCGCCTTCTTCGACCGCGGGCCGATGGATGCCGGCAAGCTGGTGCTGGGCGGCTTCTGGAGCGCGTACTGGTACAACGGCCACGTGTACGGCTCCGAGATCGGGCGCGGGCTGGACGTGCTGGACCTGACGCCCAGCGCCATGCTCTCGCGCAACGAGATCGAGGCGGCCAAGCTGGTGCACATGGACCGCTTCAACCCGCAGACGCAGACGCGCATGAGGTGGCCCGCCAGCTTCGTGGTGGCCCGCGCGTACGTGGACCAGCTCGCCCGCGGCAACGGCCTCAGCGCCGACCAGGTCTCGCAGGTCCGCGCTGACCTGGACCGCGCCGAGGGCTCGGGCGCCGCCGCGCGCCGCACGGCCCTGCGCGCACTCTCCACGCGCATCCGCGGCTACGCGGCTGGCTCCAGCGACGCCCCCCGCGTCCGCATGCTCGCCGACGCCGTCACCGCCCTCACCACCGCCCGCGGCTGACCGCGGCGAAGGCCCGGCCGGCATGATTCCCGTCAGCCGGTAGATGGCACACAGCAGAAGGGGCGCGGCTCGCCGGCCGCGCCCCTTCCTGTCTTCACCTGCATCGTCCGCAGATGCGTAGCGCCGGGCGTCGGACCTCACCGGACGTCCAGCCGTCGCTTGATCCCCCAGCAGTTCGACCCAGTCAGAAGCAGCCCGCGTGCTACGGCAGCGGAACGGCGACGGTCTCCTCTTCGGCGGCGCTGGGCTGCGGGGCCACGTAGTCCTTGCGGGCGCCGCAGCTCAGGCAGTACGCCTGCTCGGCGGCGTTGCGGTTGCTGCAGTTGCCGCACGACCACGGGCTCACCTGCTCCGCGGCACGGGGCTGGGGGGCCACGTAGCCTTTGCGGGCGCCGCAGCTCACGCAGTACGCCTGCTCGGCGGCGTTGCGGTTGCCGCAGTTGCCGCACGGCCATGGGCTCACCAGCGCCTCCACCTGCTCCGCGCTCATCTCCCTGATGAACGGTTTGAAGTGTCCCTTGCACCCCAGGCAGCGCAGGTACTCGCCCAGCGTCTCGGTGGGGAACAGCGGGATGAAGTACAGGGTGAAGTAGCGCGAGACCCGCTGATAAGCGTACTGCGTCTGCACGCGGCAGGTCGGGCAGTGGAACTGCCCGGTGCCGATCCTCTTGTCCTTGCCGACCGATCCCCAGATGATCATGTGCGGACTCTGATTGGAGGTGGTGGAATGGAACGGCTGCGGAATGGAATGGCGGAGTGATGCGATCGACGGGGCGCCGTGCGATCTTCGGCGGATCGGGCAGATCCGGCGGGCTTCGCTACCTCGATCGCGTTGCCGCCAGGCAGCAGACGGTGCGCCAGACGTTGCGCTTCCGCGTAGCATCTACCGAACACGCATGGCCGCAACGGCTTGACGGAGAACCGGGGAACTTGGGATGCGAACCCGGTAGGGACACGGCGTGGACAGTGGGGCGTGGGCTCCCCAGCGGTGTTCCGGATCGGGAACGAGGCTAAGGGTACGTCGAACGGGCACTTGGGGTTATATTCGTCGCCATGATATCCGTATCCAACCTATCGAAATCGTATGGCGACCGCGTCCTGTTCCAGGATGCCGCCTTCCAGCTGAACCCGGGCGAGCGCTACGGCATCGTGGGCGCCAACGGGTGCGGCAAGACCACGCTCCTCAGCATCCTCAGCGGCGACGCCGAGGCCAGCACGGGCAGCGTGTCGGTTCCCAAGTCGCTGCGCCTGGGCGTTCTGCGCCAGGACCAGTTCCTCTACGAGGACGAGGAGATCCTGGGCGTCACGCTCATGGGCAACCCCGAGCTGTGGGATGCGATGGTGGAGAAGGAGAAGCTTCTCGCCAACGCCCACGAGCACTTCGACGCCGAGCGGTACGGCGAGCTGGAAGACACGGTGATGCGCCTGGACGGCTACACCGCCGAGGCGCGCGCCGCCACCATCCTGGAGGGCCTGGGCCTGCCCACCGAGATCCACCGACAGCCGTTGTCCACGCTCTCCGGCGGCTTCAAGCTGCGCGTGCTGCTGGCACAGGTGCTGGCGGGGTCGCCAGACATCCTGCTGCTCGACGAGCCCACCAACCACCTGGACATCCTCTCCATCCGCTGGCTGGAGAAGTTCCTGCACGACTTCGACGGCCCGGTCGCCGTCATCTCGCACGACCACCGGTTCCTGGACAACGTGGCCAGCCACATCATGGACGTGGACTACCAGACGGTGACGATGTACAGGGGGAACTACACGGACTTCCTGGAGCAGAAGGTCGAGAACCGCGACCGCAAGGAGAAGGAGATCGAGGGGCGGCAGAAGGAGATCGCGCAGCAGCAGGAGTTCGTGGACCGCTTCAAGGCCAAGGCCAGCAAGGCCCGCCAGGCCCAGAGCAAGCTGCGCATGATCGAGAAGAAGCGCGAGCAGCTCGAGGAGCTGCCCGGAAGCTCGCGCCGCTACCCGAAGTTCCGCTTCGTGCAGCGGCGCCCCAGCGGCAAGGAGGTCCTGAAGATCAAGGGCCTGCACAAGTCGTTCGGCGAGAAGCACGTGCTGCCCGGCGTCGACATCTTGCTCGACCGGGGCGACAAGCTGGTCATCATGGGCCCCAACGGCATCGGCAAGTCCACGCTGCTCAAGATCGTGATGGGCGAGATGGAGCCGGACGCCGGCTCGGTGGAGTGGGGCTACGAGACGCGCCCCGGCTACTTCGCGCAGGACCACCACGAGCAGCTCGACGAGATCGACCGCACGGCCGAGCAGTGGCTGTGGGACTTCTGCCCCGGCAAGGACCGCGGGTTCGTGCGCGGCCACCTGGGCATGATGCTCTTCTCCGGCGACGAAGGCGAGAAGCGGCTGGCGGCGCTCTCCGGCGGCGAGGCGGCTCGGCTGGTGTTCGCGCGCCTGGCGCTGGAGCAGCCCAACGTGCTGGTGCTCGACGAGCCCACCAACCACCTGGACCTCGAGAGCATCGAGGCGCTGGTCCAGGCGCTCCAGGCGTACGAGGGCACGCTGATCCTGGTCTCGCACGACCGGTGGTTCGTGGGCCAGCTCGCCACGCGTATCATCGAGATCAGCCCCGCGGGCATCCGCGACTACAAGGGCACGTACGAAGAGTACGTCCACGCCTCCGGCGACGACCACCTGGACGCAGACACCGTGGTCCTCAAGGCCAAGCGCGAGGACAAGAAGGCCCGCAAGCGCGAGCTCGTCGGCTGATGTAGACCGGCCGCACGCCTTCCGTCCAACGCACGAGATCGGCGCCCCGCCTCCACGGCCGGGCGCCGATTTTCGTTTCGGGAGATGCGTGGCGGCGGCACCGCCGCGAAAAAAGCTTCCAGGGAGCGCGGGTCGAGGTCATATTCCGCTGAGCTTTGATCTTCCGTATCACGCGACGAATCCAAAATGGCAGAATCCGGAGAAGCACGAGAGTCAGCGCCGCAGCAGATCAGCGCCGAGCGGATGGTGCACATCGGTCAGCAGAACATCGAGGGCGGCGCGACCATCGTCTTGGGTGGTGCGGCGGAGCCGCGCATACCCGTGCACAAGCCGCCCCGTAACCTGCCACCGCGCGACGAGAGGTTCGCCGGGCGCGAGGCGGAGCTGGCCGAGCTGCACGGGGAGCTGAACGCCGCCTCGCAGGTAGGCATCACGCAGCAGCACGCGGTGCACGGACACGGAGGAATCGGGAAGACCTCGACGGCCATTGAGTACGCGTGGCGCCACCTGGACGATTATCCCGGCGGCGTGTTCTACCTGGCCTGCGATTCCGAGCTTCCACCCGCGGTGAGCAGCCTGGCGCCGCACCTGGGCCTCGCGCTCTCGGAACGGAGCGAGGAGATCGCGGCGCGGGTGAAGCAGCACTTGGAAACGGGCGAGCCGTGCCTGCTGGTGCTGGACAACGTGGACGGGCCGGAGCAGTGGAGAAACCCGCCCTGGAACCGCTACCTGCCCGCGGGCGCATGCCGCCGCCTGATCACCACCCGCGCGGAACACCTGGCCGACGTGAAGATGTACCGGCTAGACCGCCTGGACGGCGACGCCGGCGTGGCGCTCCTCGCCGGCTTCCGCCCGGACGCGGCCGGCGATGCGGATGCGCGACGCGTCGTTGAATGGTTCGATGGGCTGGCGGTGGGGCTGACCGTCGCGGGTGCGTACATGCAGGACAACCCCGACCTGTCGTGGAAGAGATATGCCCACAGCCTCGACGAGAAGGGGCTGGACACGGTGCGGAGGACGGAAGACGCCGTCGCGGCGCAACGCACCTACGAGCGGCGCGTGGACTCGGTTTTCGACGATCTGGTGGATTCGCTACCGCCCGCCGAACGCCGCGCCCTGGAGTATGCCGCGCTCCTCCCTGAGGACGAAATCTACCGCGACTGGCTCCCCGCATTCCTGTCTGCCGACGAGCAGGTGGAGGTGCCGGAGCCCCCCGGGCGCGAAGGTGAAGGTGCTTCAAGGGTGGTGGCCAAGCTCATCGAGCGCCGATTGCTTCGTGAGCTGAGAGACGAAGGCGCCGTTCTGGGCCTGCACCGCGTGTTGCGCCACCGCCTCTACGAGCGTCTCTCAAAAGAGAATGGGCAAGCCGCCCTCGTGGAGAGCATCTGCAAACTCGCGAGGTCCAGAGGTGTGGCGTCGCACGGTTGGGTGGAAGATCGCAGAGTTCGCGTCGAACTCAAGCCGCTCGCTGCACTCTCACGCGAGTTGGCGAAATCCGGTCAGACAAAAGCAGCAGCAACGCTTGGGAACCGGATTACGACTCCGATGAGGCAGTTGGGTCGCTTTGCGGAGCAGCGGGCGGTGCTGGAACCTCTCGCTAGTGAACCCAACCTCACGCTGATCGGCCAGATTGAATCGGCACGTCTACTCTCTAACCTCGCGATGATCCTGAAAGACATGGGGGAGCTGCGGGAGTCGCGGGAGCGGATGGAGCGTGCGATCGAGATCGACGAGCAGAACTTCGATCCGAACCACCCGACTCTGGCGACGAGGTATTCGAATTTCGCGACGATCCTCCAGGACATGGGGGAGCTGCGGGAAGCGCGGGAGCGGATGGAGCGTGCGATAGAGATCGACGAGCGGAGCCTCGATGCGAACCACCCGGACCTGGCGAGGATGTATTCAAACCTCGCGACGATCCTCCACGATATGGGGGAGCTGCGGGAGGCGCGGGAGCAGATGGAGCGTGCAATCGAGATCGAAGAGCGGAGCTTCGATCCGAACCACCCCAGCCTGGCGAGGAGCTATTCAAACCTCGCGATGATCCGGTTCAAAGAGGGTGACCGCGGTGTCGCGTGCGCCTTGCTCCGCCGTGCAGAGGAGATTCTGCGCGAATATTTTTCGGCAGATCACCCAAACTATCAGATTGTCCTTCGGAATATAGCTGTAGTCCGTGACTCCGCCGACTGAGTTTCGGAGCGAGTATACTGGACTTTTCACCCTTCTTCACTCTAACCGGACGACCATGGATGCGATTGCGCTGGCGACCGTGACGGCGGGGGCGACAGCCCTTGCCTCGGAATGTGGAAAAGGGCTGGCAGGTGAGGCTGGTAAAGACCTTTGGGCCCGCGTCAAAAGCGTGCTAAAGCTGAGTGACGAGCCGGCGCCCGAGCGCCTGGCACCGGCCATCGCCGAGCGTCTGCTTGCAAACGAACAGGCGGCCCGCGAAGTCCTTGCGCTGCTGAAGGAGAGCGGCGCGGGTTCGGGCGGGGCGGGGATGATCGTCGGGAACGTCGATGCCGAGCGGCTGATCGTGATCCACACGCAGCACATCGCCGGTGACTTCACGCTGAACATGTGAACTCGCGGCGCACGCTCCACCGGGATATCCCCCCGTCTGCGATACGCCTTTTTCCATCCGTTGCGGTGACGGCTCTTCGAGATGCGCTGTCGTTCCTGGCGCGGGTGAACGTGCTGCTCGCGCTCTGCCTCGCGCTTGGCACGGCGATGGTGGAAGTGACCGCGGGAATTCCGCTGGAGCCGGTCGCGCCGGCCATCACGTTCCTCACGTTCTTCGCGATCTACAGCATCGACCGGGCGGCGGACGTGGGGGCGGATGCTCGGACGCATCCCGCGCGGGCGGCGTTCGCGCGCAGGTACGCCACGTGGCTATACGCGTCCGCCGCGGTCGCGTACGTGGGAGCGCTGGCGCTCGCCGCGCGCGAGGGGGCGTGGACCGTCGCGGTGGCGTTGCTGCCGATCGTTGCGATGGCGCTCTACACGTTTCCCTTCCTGCCGCCGCGAATCGCCCGGCGGGTGGGATTCTCGCGGATCAAGGAGGTGCCCGTGTTTAAGAACCTGCACGTCGCCGCCACCATGACCGCCGTGCTGACGCTCCTCCCCGTCGCGGTCTTCGACGCTGCGGTGGAGTGGAGGCCGATCCTCGCGGCCGGCGCATTTCTGCTCGTCCGCCAGTGGATCAACGTGGTCGTGTTCGACGTGCGCGACATGGACGGCGACTGGGACAACGGCATCCGCACGCTGCCCGTCGTCCTCGGCCGCAGGCGGACGCTGCGGCTGCTGCACGCCGCGAACGCCGCCGCGGGTGTTTTCTGCATCGCCGCGCCGCTGCTCGGCTGGGTGCCGCCCGCCTTCGCCTTCCTCGCGCTCGGCTCCGTCTACGCCTGGCTCTACCTCCGCCGCCTCTCATCTCCCGCCGCCGACCTCCACTTCCTCTGCGACGTCATCGCGGATGGCGAGCTGTTCATCCCCGCAAGCTTGGTATTGCTGGCCAGCGGGTGATGCGTGCCCGGCATGCCGGATTCCTCCGGCGCGGGGCGGGGCGGCGTGCGTTCCCGCGAAAAGCATCTGGATAAGTGGGCGGTGCGCGGGTTATACTCCCGCGTCCGTCCACTTCGTTCATATCGGAGCAGCCGTCGCCGGAGCCTTCTTCCCGCGCGACACCAAGCTCTCCGGCCTCCAACCGTGCGCATGTCCGGCTACCAGCCCCTCAACCCGCTGATCGTGCAGGGCGACCACACCGTCCTGCTGGAAGTGGACAACCCGCGCTACGTGGAAGCGCGTGACCGGCTGGCGCGCTTCGCCGAGCTGGTCAAGTCTCCCGAGCACGTCCACACCTACCGCATCACCCCGCTCTCCATCTGGAACGCGTGCTCCGTGGGCACCTCGCCCGCCGAGATCGTGGACGCGCTGCACGACCTCTCCAAGTATCCCGTGCCCGCGCACGTGGACGCGTCGGTGCGCGACCAGGCCTCGCGCTACGGACGGCTGCGGCTGCGTCGCGACGGCGCGGGCGGCGGGCTGGTGCTGGAGGCCGACGACGAGCCGCTGGCCGAGGAGGTCTCGCGCAACCGCGTCGTCCAGCCGCACCTGGGCGCCCGCCTCTCGCCCACTTCCTTCGCGGTGGAGCCCGCGGCGCGCGGCCGCGTCAAGCAGGCGCTGGTGAAGGTCGGCTTTCCCGCCGAGGACCTGGCCGGCTACACGCCCGGCGAGCCGCTGCCCGTCGCCCTGCGCGAGTCGATGGCGAGCGGCGCTCCCTTCGCCCTGCGAAGCTACCAGCAGGACGCGGCGGACGCCTTCCACGGCGCGGGCGGCGACCGGGGCGGCTCGGGCGTGGTGGTGCTGCCGTGCGGCGCGGGCAAGACGGTGGTGGGGATGGCGTGCATGGCACGGGTGGGCGCATCGACCCTGGTGCTCACCACCAGCGTGACGGCAGTGCGGCAGTGGATCGCGGAGCTGTTGGACAAGACCACGCTGCAGGCCGACCAGGTGGGCGAGTACACGGGGGGCGCGAAGGACGTCCGGCCCGTCACGGTGGCCACCTACCAGGTGCTCACCCACCGCGACCGGGCCGACGCCGCGTTCAAGCACCTGGAGCTCTTCGACCAGCGCGACTGGGGGCTGATCGTGTACGACGAGGTGCACCTGCTGCCCGCGCCGGTCTTCCAGGTCACCGCCACGCTCCAGGCGCGGCGGCGCCTGGGCCTCACCGCCACGTTGGTGCGCGAGGACGGCCGCGAGGACGACGTGTTCGCCCTCATCGGGCCCAAGAAGGCCGAGGTGCCGTGGAAGGAGCTGGAGGGGCAGGGCTGGATCGCCACCGCCACCTGCACCGAGGTGCGCGTGCCAATGCCCGAGGAGCTGCGCATGCCGTACGCCGTGGCCGACGCGCGCGAGAAGTTCCGCATCGCCTCCGAGAACCCCGCCAAGGCCGCGGTGGTCCGCGGCATCCTGGCGGCGCACCCCGGCGAGCCCGCGCTGGTCATCGGCATGTACCTCGACCAGGTGAAGGCGGTCGCCGACGAGCTGAGAGTGCCCGTGCTCACCGGCTCCACGCCGCAGCGAAAGCGTGACGAGCTGTACGCCGGCTTCCGGGCGGGCGCATCCCCGTTCTGGCGGTGTCCAAGGTCGCCAACTTCGCCGTGGATCTGCCGGACGCGTCGCTGGCGGTGCAGATCTCCGGCACCTTCGGGTCGCGCCAGGAAGAGGCGCAGCGCCTGGGCCGCATCCTCCGTCCCAAGCCGGGCGAGAACCAGGCGCACTTCTACACGCTCGTATCGCGCGACACGGTGGAGCAGGAGTTCGCCATGAAACGCCAGCTCTTCCTCTGCGAGCAGGGCTACGAGTACCACATCGCCGACGCGGAGGAAATGGAGGGATGAAGTACCTGGACCTGGACTGGGCCGCCGCCGTCCCCCTGCTGGATGCGTGGGGCTCGCTGCCCGTGGAGGCAAGGCGGGCCGTGCTGAAGATGCAGATGTCGCAGGGGCTCTCCGTCGGCGCCCGCGACGGGGTGTACGAGCCGCTGATGGC
>DASRQW010000369.1 GCA_035696245.1 Longimicrobiaceae bacterium
ATGCGCGGCGGGAGGCTACGCGCCGGCTTCGACGACGGAGTGGTCGCCGAGATCGACCTGGCCCTTCACGCCCTTCACCCGCGCCTCGCTGCCGATGAGCGAGTCGTGCAGGTCCGCGCCCTCGATGGTGGACCTGGCGCCCACGATGGTGTCGCGCAGCCTGCTCCCCCGCACCGTCACGCCGGCCGAGAGCGTCACGTTGGGCCCGATCTCGCAGTCCTCCAGCGTCACGCCGTCTGCCACGTGCACCGGCTCGTGCACCGTCACGCCGTCCTTGGCGGCCGGGCTCCTGCCGCGCGAGGTGGAGAGGACGTGCAGGTTGGTCTCCAGCAGCGTCTCGGGCTTGCCTGCGTCGTACCAGCCCTCCACGGCCACCGTCTTGATCTTGGCGCCGTGGTCCACCATGTACTGGAACGCGTCGGTCAGGTAGTACTCGCCCGAGGCCCCGGGCTTGGAGCTCATCACGTGGTGGATGCCCTCGAAGAGCAGCTTGTGGTCGCGGATGTAGTAGAGCCCGATGTTGGCGAACTTGCTGACGGGCTCGCTGGGCTTCTCGATGATCTCGCGCATATTGCCTTCGTCGTCGGTCACGATGACGCCGAAGCGCTGGTAGTCCTCCACCTCCTTGGCCCAGATCACGCCCGCCACGTCGTCCGGCAGCGTCTTCACGATGGAGAGGTCGGCGTCGAACAGCGTGTCCACGAAGATGATGAGCAGCTCGTCGTCGGCATACGGCTCCGCCAGCTCCACGGCGCCGGCGGTGCCGTTCTGCACCGGCTGCTCCACGTACACGGCCTTGAAGTCCGGGTACTCCGTCTCCATGTACTGCTGCACCTTCTCCTTGAGGTGCCCCGTGATCACCACCGCCTCGTGCACGCCCAGCTCGCGCAGGTCGTCCAGGATGTAGCTCATCACCGGCTTGTCGGCCACCTTCAGCAGCGGCTTGGGCGTGACGTGCGTGTGCGGGCGAAGACGCGTGCCCTTGCCGGCCAGCGGGATGACGACTTTCACTCTGGGCTCTCCGTTGGATTCTGTTTGGGTCGGGATGGCGCGGCGTCCGCCCCGGCACGCCGCCGCCCGCCGCCGAGCACGTTCCGTACCGGCTCCGCGTGCAAGCCGGACGGTGGCCGACCTGCGAGATGCGAGATGCGTGGCCGCCTCGCCCGGCGCGCCGCCTGGCCACCGGCGGCGCCAACATACCCGCCCCTCCGCGACACCGTCAAACCTCCCCGGATGCCCGGCGGATGTAGCCTCGCTCACCAACCGCAGGGCTCGCATCTCCCGATCGCTCGCACACCCGGCGCCGCAGGGCTGCGAGCGCCCACAAGCTTCGGAAGATGCCAATCCGGCCGACACGCCGCCAGGCGCGTAAACGCGCGGGCTACGACGGCGCGAAGACCGCTCCGCGGCTGCGACGGAGAGGACCTACCGCTCCGGACCGTGCCACCCGACCCGAAGGATTCCCCCGCGCTACACGCTCCCCTCACCACACCACCGACACCGAGCTAAACCACGCCCCTGCAAGCAGTTCTCCCCTCTCCCGCTTGCGGGGGAGGGGCCGGGGGAGGGGGCACCGCTTCCGCCCGCCACACATCCACGGCATCCGCTCCATCCCCTTGCAGGCCAGGAATTTGCCGCACCCGGAGGGTATCTCCACAAGCAGGGCGCGCCGGGCCGGATTGCCCGCTTCTTGCACGCGCCCGAGCACGACGCCCCGAGCGGCGTTACGTTGTCCGCGACCCACCAGACCGACCGGACGCCGAACTTGAGATCCATGCCCACCAAGCCCGCCGCCACGCCCGAGCAGCCCGCGCCACCCGCGCTCCCGGAGCGCATCCCGGTGCTGCCCATCCGGAGCACCATCGTGTTCCCCATGGGCGCCACCGCGCTCCAGATCGGGTTCGCGCCCAACGTGGAGGCGCTGCTGGCCAACCCCGGCCGCGACCAGGTGGTGGCGATCGTGGCCACCAGCGACGACGACTTCCCGCTCGACCCCGCCACCATGCAGAAGGTGGGCGTGGCCGTGCGCGTGCTGGACCGGCTGAACCTGCCCGGCGGCACCATCCAGGCCACGCTCCAGGGCCTGCGCCGCCTGCACCTGGACGACGTGCGCCTGGAGGACGCCGGCTACTACACGGCCGCCCCCCGCCACGTGGAAGAGACCGTCCCGCCCGCCGAGGTGACGGACGAGCTGGTGGAGAAGATCCTGAACACGCTGGGCGGCGTGGCGGCCAAGGTCGAGCGCATCCCCGACGAGGTGCCGCGGGTGCTACGCATGAACCTGAGCGACCCCGGCCGCTTCGCAGACCTGGCCGCCACGCTCTGCAACCTGAAGCTGCCCGACCGCGACGACGTGCTCCAGGCGCTGGACGTGGCCGACCGGCTCCGCGTGGTGCTCGCCGCCCTGGAGGAGACGTGGGACCGCGTGCGCGCCATCGAGGACGGCACCGCCGGCCCCGAGCAGCCGTCCGAGGGCCAGCCGCGCGACCGCCCGGCCGAGATCCGCCGCCGCATCCAGGCGCTGCAGGCTGCGCTGGGCGAGGTGGACCCCAACGAGCGCGACGCCAACGAGGCGCTGCGCCGCATTGAGCGCGCGCAGCTTCCGCAGCGCATCGCGGCCATCGCCCGTCGCGAGGCCGAGCGGCTGCGCTCTTCGGGCACCACGGCGACCGAGGCGACCGAGCTGCGCACGTACCTCGACGCGCTGGTCTCCATCCCCTGGAACCGCTGCGCGGCCAAGGGCGGCATCGACCTGGCCGAGGTCGAGAAGGCGATCGACGAGGAGCACCTGGGCGTGGACGAGGCCAAGCAGCGGCTCATGGAGGTCATCGCCGTGGCCGAGCTGCGCGGCGACCTGCGCGGGCCGATCCCGTGCATCGTGGGCCCGCCGGGCGTGGGCAAGCGCACGCTCGCCACCGCCATCGCCCGCGGGCTGGGGCGCCCGTTCGTGCGCCTGGAGCTGGGCGGCCGCGGCGAGGGGCAGCTGGTGGGCACCCGCCGCAACCGCAGCGGCGCCGCGCTGGGGAAGATCATGGCCGCCATCCGCGACGCGGGCGCCAGGGACGCGGTGTTCCTGCTGGAGGAGCTGGACGAGGTGGGCCTCGGCTCGGTGGAGGGCGACCCCGTGGAGGCGCTGGAGGAGGCGCTGGACCCGGACAACCGCGACGAGTTCGTCGACCAGTACCTCGACGCGCAGTTCGACCTCTCCGACGTCTTCTTCATCGGCACCGCGGCGGACTTCTACCGCATCCCCCGCGACCTGCGGAACCTCTTCATCGAGATCCGCATCGCCGGCTACACGCCCGAGGAGAAGATCGCCATCGCGCGCGAGTGGCTGCTGCCCCGCATCGTGGCCGAGAACGGGCTGGCGGTAGAGGACGTGCAGGTCAGCGACGAGACGCTGCTCTTCCTCACCCGCGGCTACGCGCGCGACGCGGGCGTGGGCAACCTGCGCCGCTCGCTGGCCGCCGTCATGCGCCACCTGGCCCGCCGCAAGGCCGGGGGCGAGACCGCGCCGTGGACCATCGGCACGGCGATGCTCGAGGAGATATTGGGCTACCCGCGCTACAGCATCACCCCGGCCGAGAGCGCGCCCGAGGTGGGCGTGGTCACCGGCCTGGCGTGGACCGCCTCCGGCGGCGAGCTGATGTTCATCGAGGCGCTGAAGATGCCGGGCACCGGGCGCCTCATCATCACCGGCCTGCTGGGCGACGTGATGCGCGAGTCGGTGAACGCCGCGTTCAGCTACGTGCGCTCACGGGCCGAGGCGCTGGGCATCCCCAACGAGGCGTTCGGCGACAACGACATCCACGTGCACTTCCCGGTGGGCGCCACGCCCAAGGACGGCCCCTCGGCCGGCGCGGCGGTCACGCTCGCCATCGCCTCGTCGCTCAGCGAGCGCCCGGTGCGGCACGACGTGTCGCTCACCGGCGAGGTCACGCTGCGCGGCAAGATCCTGGAGATCGGCGGGCTCAAGGAGAAGGTGCTGGCCGCGTACCGCGCCGGCCTGCGCCGCGTGATCCTGCCCACGGCCAACCGCCGCGACCTGCGCGACGTGCCGGCCGACGTGCGCGAGAAGATGGAGTTCCACTTCGTGGACCGCATGGACGAGGTGCTGGACATGGCGCTGCTGGAGCACCCGGTGGGCACGCAGTACCTCAAGGACGACTCCGCCCGCCCCTCCGCCCGCCCGGAGAAGCAGGCGGCCGACGCCCCGCGCGCCATGGGCTGACGCCTCCCCCCTCCCTCGTCCGGCAGACGGAGGGGCGATGCTGGAGCGATGAAACCCGGGATCGGGCGCGGCATGCCGCGCCCGATCTTCATTCGCCGCTTGTCACGAGTGCCGCTCACGCCAATATTTCAGGCCACGGCACGCGCGCCTCGCCTCACGGCAGCGGCGGGGGCGGCGTGGTGTTCGACGGCGGCGGCGTCACGATCGTCCCGCTGCCCAGGATGCCGTTGTCGTGCACGGCCGGCGCCCCGCGCTCCGGCACGGCCGGCGCGGTGGGCGAGGAGCCGCACGCCGCGAGCACCGCCGCGGCGGCGAGCACGGCCAGGCCGCGGAAGTGGACGGAGAGGACGGCGCGCGCGGAGCTGTGGTGGTTCGTCATGGTGGTCCTCCTGAAAAGATGGTTTGGTGGGTGGATTGTCGTGGATGGATCTGGGCCGCGGCGGAGCCGCCGGGGCCGGCGGAGTGCAGGCGCGCTAGGTCATCCGTCCTCCTCTTCGAAGTTTCCCTTCCCGCGGCCGGGCACCATGCCCGGGCCGCGTCTCACAAGCTCCGGCGCGGCCCGCACGAAATCCGCACGGCCGCCGCACGGTCCCTCCGCACCGCCCCCTTCCCATGGTTTTGACGGCTTGACCGACGGATTTTCCCTCCGCATCCTGGGCGCGCCCGCGCTGGTGTGCCGCGGCGTGCCTTGCGCCGCCGGGCTGCGGCGCAAGGACCTGGCGCTGCTGGTCTACCTGCGCGTGGAGCACGGCCGGGCGCATCCGCGCGCGCGCCTGGCGGCCTTGCTGTGGGGAGAGACCGACGAGGACCGCGCGCGGCACTCGCTCACTCAGGCGCTGGGCCGCGTGCAGAAGGTGCTGGGGAGCGCCGCGATGGGCTTCGAGCACGATGCCGTGCGCTGGACGGCGCCGCTGCCGTGCGACCTGGACTGGATGGAGGGAGATGCGCACCCGGCCTGCTCCGCCGGGTGGACGGCCGCGTTCCTCGACGGGTTCGGGGCAGGCGCGGGGGCGCGCGACTTCGAGGAGTGGGCCGACGGCGCGCGCGAGCGGGTGCGGCGGGCGCAGGGCGCGCTGCTGGAGGGGTGGGGCGCGGCTGCGGAGGCCGCAGGCGAGTGGGAAGCGGCGTGGCGGCTGGCGGACCGGGCCGTGGCGGTGGACCGGCTGCGCGAGCAGGCCCACCGCCGCCTCATGCGCGCGCTGGCCGCACGCGGCGAGGCGAACCTGGCGCTGCGCCACTACCAGGACTTCGCCGCCTGGCTGGACGAGGAGATCGGCGGCGCCCCCGACGCGGAGACCACCGCCCTCGCCCGCGAGCTCCGCACCTCCGTTGCCAGGCCCGCCGTCCTCGAGAGAATCCCGGAGCCGCGCATCCCGCCTGTGGCGCTGGCGGACGTCGCTCCGCTTCTCGACACGGTAGATGCACCGCTGCCGGAAGATGCGGCGCTTTCTCACACGTCGTCTCTACCCAGGACGCCTGCCATCACGCCTCAAAGGTCAGCGGCCGAAGGGTTCGCCGCTGTGGAGGAAGATGCGGAGCACTCCGGAGATGAGCATACCCGAGATGCGGATGATGTAGACGCGGCGCGAGCGGCCGAAGATCGAAGGGATGCAGCGGATACGCACTTCACCACGCTCTCCGGGCGCGCAGCCGGGACGGAAGGCACGGACGATCTGCAGCCACGTGCCGATCCGGTGCGGCGATTCCGCACCGTCCACGCCGTTGCGACGGCTCTGCTGATGCTGGCGGTGGTCGCCCTGCCGCTCGCCTTGCATCGGGGGAGCGGTGCGGCGGAGATGCGGGATGCGCCGGCGGTGGCGCCGCCCGGCTACGGCGAGGTGATCCGGGTCGCGGGGCACGCCGCGGCGTACCTGTTCATGGGCGACACCGTGTACGAGTACCCGGACTCGGCCACGCTGCGGGCGTGCACGGGCGGCTGGCCCGACGTGGCGCGCGAGGTGCCCACTCTGCCGCGGCTGCCGCGCCGCGTCCTTCCGTCGGTGAACGACCGGCCGTGGATGGGCAGCGCCACGCCCATCGTCTCCGACCACCCCAGCGACAAGACCGCGTACGTGGCGGTGGGGTGCGTGCGTGTGGGCATCCCGAACCCGCCCACGTTCGAGAGCATCTTCGGGCATGGCGGGTGGGACCGGATGATCGAGGTGCCGGACTCCGTGGTGCACAGCCTGCCGCGCCTGTTCGTCGCGCGCGGGCACCCGGTGCGCCCCGCGGGCACGCTCCTGCGCAGCCGCGACGGCCGCGTGCGCTGGATCCTCTTCCACGGTGGCGCTGCGGACGCATCGCCGCGCGCCCTCGCCGCCCACTGCCGCGCCCCGTCCGACGCCCTCGCGGCCACCGACGCCGAGTTCAACTACTACCGTCCCCACCGCCGCATCCTCACCTCATCCGGCCCCTGCGCCCCCACCCGCACCGCATCCACCAACCAAGACTGACGCACCTCCTGCTTGGATCGACGTCCCATCCCGCATCTCCCGACTACGCAACGCTTTCAGCCAGCCCCACACGTTGTCCGCAGGACGAACGCAGTCTGAACCCGGTGTGTGGATACCATAGGAGAGGTTGCGGTGCATTGAACGCAACCGATAAAGACGACCACCCGAACGCAAAAAGGGGCAGCCTTCTCAGGCCGCCCCTCCGTGCTCGTCTTCCGCCTCGTGCGCGTCTTCCAGCTCATCGGGCCGTTCGCGGGGCCGCGCATCTTCCGGCATGTTCTTGTCCGGGATGAAGCGCAGCACCATCGCGGCGATCCCGATGGCGGCAGCGACCAGCGCAAGCTCGCGGCGGTCCAGCGCCATGGCGGCCATCAGCACGGCGCCCGCCGCGAAGAAGAGCCCCAGCCGCAGCTGCAGGTGCCGCGCGGAGCCGGTGCGCGCGCCGCGGCTCACTTGGCGGGCGCGGCGCGGTCGCCGTCCAGGAAGCGCCGCACGCCCGCCTGCATGTCGTCCGTCATCCGGGCGACGACGTTCACGTCGGCCCCGGCGCGGATGCCCGCCTCGAAGCCCATGCCGTCGGAGTGGTACAGCAGCCGCTTGGAGAGCTGCACGGCGCTGGGGCTGCGGTCCGCCATCTCCGCCAGGAACGCGCCCACGCCGTCGTGGAACGCATCGTCCGGGAAGACGTGGTTGATGAGGCCCACCCGCTCCGCCTCGGCCGCGGGGATGGGGTTGCCGCGCACGATCAGCTCGAACGCGCGCTTCTCGGACACGTTGCGCCGCAGGATCGCCATCACCATCGCGGGCACGAAGCCGATCCGCACCTCAGGGTAGCCGAACTGCGCCGACTCTGCCGCCAGCACCACGTCGCACGCGGTCGCTAGGCCGCAGCCGCCCGCCAGCGCCCGCCCGCGCACCGCCGCGACCACCGGCTTGCGCATCTGCCGCGGCAGCAGGAACAGCTCCGCCAGCTCGTCCACGTCCTCCAGGTTCTCCATCACCGACGCATCGGCGATGCGGCGCAGCGCGGAGAGGTCGGCCCCGGAGCAGAAGTCCTTCCCCGCCCCCTCGATGCACACCACGCGCACCTCCGCGTCGGCATCCATCGCCCGCAGCGCCGCTTTGAGGTCCGCCACCAGCTCCGCGTTCAGCGCGTTGCGCTTGTCCGGCCGGTTCAGAGTGATGCGCCCCACGCCCGCCGAGCGGCTGGTGAGCAGCCGCTCGCCGCCTTCGCTCACGCCGCGCCTCCGGAAGCCGCCAGCGCCGCGATCTCGTCCGGCACGTCGATCTCCATCCGCAGCATGGCGGTGGAGAGCACCTTGCCCTGCGCGTCGGTCTTGAGCGACACGGTGCCGCCGCCGCCCAACGAGTTGTGCAGCAGGAAGTTGAGCGCCTCCAGGTTGGGCAGCTCGAACCGTTCCACGCCGCCCAGGCAGATGCCCTCGAAGTGCTTCTTCACGCGCTCGGTGGTCACCTGCTCCACCAGGTGCGGGTAGAACTCGGGCCGGAGCGCGATGACGCCCACGTTCGCGGTGTCGCCCTTGTCGCCCGAGCGGGCGTGGGCCAGGTGCAGCAAGCGGATGCGTGCCATCGTTCTCGGAAGATGTGGTTCGGAAGATGAAGCTCGGCAGATCGCAAGAGGTTCGTACGCAAGCCCGCAGCGCCCTCGGCCGATGCGCGGCCCTCGATCCGCGAGTCCTCCGTGGAAGCGCAGCCGCCGATCCCGGTCCGACGCGGATGCGAAACCCGCGACCGCGCCGATGCCGCGGAAGCAGCCCGCGCAGGCGGGCTTCGTGCCGTTGTTTCCCCCGGGTTCACCCGCCAGGCGTTCGGCCGACGACATTCATTCCATGCAGGGCGACGTCGACGGAATACAAGAAAGCACTCCCCCACGCGGGCTGCAAGCCGTGCGCCCACGCCGGGTCTCATCCACAGTCCTCCGCGCATCTACCGATCCCGCGCCCCGTCCTTCGGCGCGGGCCAGGCTCAGTCGCCGCCGATCATCGACATCAGCGCGCCGCCGCCTACCGAGACGAGCACGAACACGAACGCCAGGCCGATGATGCCGTAGCCCAGCGTGAGGAACACGCTAGCCACGATGGCGGCGAGGACGAAGACGGGAGTCCACGGGGAGACGCGAACGGTATGCATGGGGACCCTCCGGGAGAAGGAGAGAGGTGCTGCGGGTCCGGACCCGCGCCGCAAGAAGCACACCCCTCCCCGTATCTCCCGAATGCCCGCAAACGTCTGTGGTCCGCGGTTTTCCGCGCTGTCGCGCCGCCGCTACGAGTGGTAGTTGGGCGCCTCGCGCGTGATGGTCACGTCGTGCGGGTGCGACTCGCGCAGGCCCGCGCCGGTGATGCGCATGAACTGCGGCTCGCGGCGCAGCGCCTCGACGTTCGCGCAGCCCACGTAGCCCATGCCGGAGCGCAGGCCGCCCACCAGCTGGTAAATGGTGTCCGCCGCCAGGCCCTTGAACGCCACGCGCCCCTCGATGCCCTCCGGCACGAACTTGCGCGCGTCGCTGCCCTCCTGGAAGTAGCGGTCGGCCGAGCCCTCCTGCATGGCGGCCAGGCTGCCCATCCCCCGCACGATCTTGAAGCGCCGCCCCTCCAGCAGGAACGACTCGCCCGGGCTCTCCTCCGTGCCCGCCAGCATCGACCCCATCATCACCGAGTGCGCGCCCGCCGCCAGGGCCTTCACCACGTCGCCGCTGTACTTGATGCCGCCGTCGGCGATCACCGGCACCTGCCCCGCTGCGCCTTCCACCGCGTCCATCACGGCCGTGAGCTGCGGCACGCCGATGCCCGCCACCACGCGCGTGGTGCAGATGGAGCCGGGGCCCACGCCCACCTTCACCGCGTCCACCCCGCGCTCCACCAGCGCCGCCGCGCCCTCGCGGGTCGCCACGTTGCCGGCGATGAGCTGCACGTCCGGGAAGCGCTCGCGCACCCGCGCCACGGCGTCGAGCACGCCGGCCGAGTGTCCGTGCGCCGTGTCCACCACCAGCACGTCCACACCCGCGCCGATCAGCGCCGCCGCCCGCTCCAGGTCGCGCGCCGACGCGCCGATGGCCGCGCCCACGCGCAGGCGGCCGTGCTCGTCCTTGCACGCGTTGGGGAACTGCCGCCGCTTGCGGATGTCCTTCACCGTCAGCAGGCCGCGCAGCATGCCGGCCGCGTCCACCACCGGCAGCTTCTCGATTCGGTGGCGGTGCAGCACCGCCTCGGCGTCCTCCAGCGAGGTGCCGACCGGGGCGGTGACCAGGCCCTCGCGCGTCATCACCTCGCTCACCGGCCGGTCCGCGTCGGACTCGAACTGCAGGTCGCGGTTGGTGAGGATGCCCAGCAGCACGCCCGTTTCGCTGACGACCGGGAAGCCGCTCACCGAGAAGCGCTCCATCAGCCGCATGGCCTCGCGCAGCGTCGCGTCCGGACGGATGGTGACGGGGTCCAGGATGATGCCGCTCTCGGAGCGCTTCACCCGGTCCACCTCCTCGGCCTGGCGCTCGGGAGGCATGTTCTTGTGGATGATGCCGATGCCGCCCTCGCGGGCCATGGTGATGGCCATGCGCGACTCGGTCACGGTGTCCATGGCCGCGGCCACGAAGGGGATCGCCAGCTCGATGCCGCGGGTGAGCAGGCTGCGCACGTCGGTGTCGCCGGGGTGCACCTCGCTGCGGCGGGGCACGAGCAGCACGTCGTCGAACGTAAGGCCCTCGCCCGCGAAGCGCGGGGCCGGGGTGTCGTCACGGGTCATCGGGCCTCCGGAAAATGACGCGCCCGCCGGCCCTCTTCTCCTTGCGGAGAGCGGAGGACGGCGGGCGCCGTTGCGTCAAAAGCGTCGTGCCATGGGTTCCATGGGGAAAGATAAGGGCCCGGCGCGACGGGTGTCAACGCCGGGCCCATGCCCGCTTTACGCGCTACGGCCGGCGGTCAGCCGAAGCGCTTGCCCAGGACCCGGCGGATCGGCTCGGGCAGGAACGACGAGGCCTTGTCGAGCCCGGCAAGCGCCCGCTCCAGGCTGCTCATCTCCCCCTGCCAGTGGTCCAGCAGCACCTCCATCCCGGCGTTGTTCACCAGGCGGCTCAGCGCCAGCATGATGACGTACACGTCGTCGATCTCGCCGATGAGCGGGATGGTGTCGGGCAGGAAGTCGAACGGCAGCGCCACGTAGGCCAGCGCGGCCACCACGATGCCCTTGTCGGCGCGCGAGACGCGCGGGTCGCGGGCCAGGCCCCACAGCAGGCGCCCGAAGTTGGGGATGTCGCGCACCAGCGCCATCACCGAGTCGCGGCCGCTCTCGGCCGCGGGCTCGGCGCGCGGCCCCCGCCGCAGCCGCGGCGCCTGGATGCGGCGCCCGCTGGGGAGGATCTCCTCGTCGTCGCGGTCGTCGTCTTCCTCGTCGCGGAGGCGGAACCCTCGCTGCCTGTGCTCAGCCATGTGTCATCACGGTTGTGGTGGACCTGCGCTGCTGCCCGGGAGCTGCTTCGTGTCGCCCTCCGCGGGCGGGCGGCTGCCGCCCGTGACCGTGTCGGTCGCGGTGGTGACGCCGTTCTCCACGGTGCGGATGATCGTCTTGCCCGCCTCGCTGATGCCGCTGAAGAAACGGTCGGCGGTGCCCAGCACGCCCAGCGTGCCGCGGATGGTGCCCATCGCCAGGCCCTGGCCGCGCATCTTGTCCTCGAGCAGCTCGCCGAACTTCTGCACGGTGCCGGGCTGGCGCAGGCTGTCGCGGGCGTACTTGGAGGCGAGGAACTCGACGTAGTCGAGCGCCTGGTACAGCTGCGCCTCCGGGAGCGCTTCGATGTGCCGCAACAGGCGGCTGCGGAGGACGTCGTGCATGGGAAACCCTTCCGTCGCGGTGGGGGCGCGGGGGCAGGGCGCGAAAAGCGTGCCCGCCCCGGCGCGGATCGGTGCTGCCCGTTGTACGCCGCCGCCCTCGCGGGGGTTTCGCCCCGCCGCCAATCTACCGCGCCCCGCATCCCCCGGAAACCGCACGGTTGTTCGGGAGATGCACATCCACCGAACTCGTCGCCCCATCTCAAAACGACGGCCTCACGCGGAGGCGCGGAGTCGCGGAGAACAACCCTCGTTCTCATGCTGTTCTCCGCGTCCTCCGCGTCTCCGCGTGAGCCATCGTCGGTTCGGACGGGGTGATGGCGGTTCCATCGAGGCGAAGAGGTGTACGGAGGATGTGGGGAAAACGCCGATTGACGCGGAGTCCTCGCGGCGTCAGGTTTGGGTCTTCGCTCGGAGTTCGCGGCTTCGCACCTTTCGGGACGTTCATCCCATGCCCATGTACCCACTGCGCCCGGTCGACGTCTCGGCGGGCGCCACTGCGCTGTACGACCGCTGGCTGGACGAGATCCGCGAGGCGCTGGAGCGCGGCGACGACCGGTGGGAGCTGTGCCGCCGCACGCTCACGGGAATCTTCCACCCCGGCCTGGCCGACGCGGATCCCGCGACCCTGCCGCTCTCCGCGCAGGTCGCGCTCGCGCAGATGGACGCGCGCAACGTGACGCTGGAGCCGGAATACTACTTCGAGGTGGACCTGGAGCGCTTCTACGCGGTGAAGCCGCTGCTGTGGATGTGGCAGATGTTCGACCGCTCGCCGCTGGGAGGCGACGTGCACCTGGGCGTGCGGTTCCGGCGCACGCTGGCGCCGTTCATCTTCAAGCGGGTGGGGCGCAACTTCAAGTGCTTCCACTTCGTGGAGTTCAGCTACGGCTACAACATGGAGGTGGGCGACGACGTGGTCATCCACCGCAACGTGCTGCTGGACGACCGCGGCGGCATCGAGCTGGGCGACCGCGTCTCCATCTCGGACTACGCGAACGTCTACTCGCACACCCATTCCATCGTGGACCCGGTGGACGTGAGCAACCTGAAGACGGTGATCGGCGCGGGCGTCCGCATCACCTACCACGCCACGGTGCTGGCCGGCACGCACGTGGGCGACAACGCCATGGTGGGCGCCATGGCGGTCGCCACCCGCGACGTGCGCGCCTGGCACGTGAACGTGGGCATCCCCGCCAAGTCGGTGCGCGTGAAGCCCAACGCGCCGCCAGAGGCGTACAAGACCGTCCTCCGCCAGCCGGCCGAAGGCGAACTGGCCCAGCCGGGCGAGTGACCGCGCGGACACCACGGAAAGCGAGACGTAGCATGCAGGATAGCAGCGTGCAGGACGCGGGCGCCGCCACGGTGCCGGTGGAGATCACGGACCCGGTGAACGCGCAGATCCTGGCCGTCTCCGAAGACCGCATCCAAGGTTTCCAGCCCGACCCGTTCGCGGAGATCGCGCGGCAGTCCGGGGTGGACGTGGACACGGTGCTGGAGCGCATCCGCGCCATGCTGGCCGCGGGCACCATCCGCCGCGTGCGGCAGACGATGATGGCGACCAACCTGGCGCCCGGCGCGCTGGTCGCCTGGAGCGTGCCGGCCGAGAAGCTGGACGCGGCGTTCAACTACATGTTCCAGGAGGACCCCTTCTCCGGCCACGTCGTCCTGCGGTCGACGGACGGCGCGACGACGGGGTCGCAGTACAAGCTGTGGACCACGCTGAAGGTGCCGCAGGGCTACTCGCTGCCGAAGCATGCGGAGCTCCTGCGCGAGAAGGTGGGCGCCGAGTCCTACCGGGTGATGCCGGCCAAGCGCCTCTTCACGCTGGGCGTGGGCCATGTGCGCCGGCGCGGGATGGAGCCCGGCAGCCGCAGCGAGGAGCCGGGCCAGGTGCTGGACACCAACGTGGTGGAGCTGACGGACCTGGAGTGGCGCGTGCTGGTGGCGGTGAAGCGCGAACTCGCGGTGGACGAGGTGCGGCGCGACCCTTGGCGCGCGCGGGCGGAGGAGGCCGGCATCCCGCTGGACGAGTTCCTGTCCGTCGCCCGCGGGCTGAACGAGCGCGGCGTGGTGGGGCGCTTCTCCACCTTCCTGGAGCACGTGAAGCCGTCCGCCGGGGGCACACGGGTCACGCGCTACAACGCGCTCTTCCACTGGCAGGTGCCGCCGGGGCGCGAGATCGACGCGGGACGCGAGGTGGGGCGCCACCACATCATGACGCACGCCTACTGGCGCGAGGGCGGGCCGGAGTTCGGCAACGTCAACGTGATGGGCGTGGCGCACGGCACCGACAAGGCGCTGGTGCTGGAGCACAAGGCCGCCATCGACAAGCACCTGGAAGAGGCGGGCATCCCCATCGGCTACACCAACGTCTTCTGGGGCGGGCGGAGCGAGATCAAGCCGTCGGAGATCTCGCCCCAGGCGTACCGCGAGTGGTGCGAACGGATCGGCATCGACCCCGAGACCATGCGCGAGAGCTGACCCCTGCGGCACGCGGACACCACGTCCGCGGGCCGCTTCGCTACGGGGCGGCCATCCGGCCGTGGCCGATTCGGATTCGAAGCGGGTTACGATGATGCAATGCCGGCATTACGGAAGTGGCTGCAATAGCGCGGACGGACGCCGGGCGAGAAGTGGCCCTTCGATGCCGGTTTTCAGGAGATGATACTTCTCCCGCCAACTGCTGCGACCGCGAGAGGTATCAGCTTGGGGACGCGAGGGATGCCTTGTACGTGACGGAGGCGGGCTTTGCAACGGGGGACTTGTTTTTTGGTGAAGCGGCAGTAATATCAATGTCCATGAACACAATTCTAAGTGACAAGCAATCCGACCTGCTCAGGTATCTTTACCGGCAGACCGGGCCCGTTCCGGTAGACCACCTGGACGGGCGCTCGCTGCGTGCCCTGCGCTCGCGCGAGTTCGTGGACGAGCGCAAGGGCTGGGTGACGCTGAGCGACGCCGGGCGCACGCACTTCGAGTCGTCGGGACGCCGCGAGCCCAAGCGCAGGCGCAAGGACTCGGCACCGCGCAACCCGCGGGCGGAGGCGATCGCGCGGGCCATCGAGGCCCTGGACGCCGCCCTTCCCCCGGACGCGGAGGTGGCGGTGGGCCCCATGTTCGCCTATGCGGACGACGTGGTGCAGGGCCTGCGCGACTATGCGCGCGGCCTGGCGAAGAGGCCTCCCGCCTCCGCCGCCGCCTGACACGCTGAAGGGCCGGGCACCGCAACGGTTGCCCGGCCCTTCATGCGTCGCTATCTCCCGTCCCGGTCGCGACTTCGCAACCTTTGTTCGGCCGCTCCGCTCCCGCGGGTGCGGCCGAATTCGCTTTACCGTCAATTTCAATCCGCACATTGCGTTGCGTCTGCCGTTCACCTAGCACGGGTCAAGTCCGTTCCGGGACGCGGAGCCGGTCCGTCGAAACGGCTAGGCAGCGCCCGTCCAGTCCGTGAGCCGGTGCACCAGCGGGTCGATGCGCGTGCGCAGGTCCAGGTCGCTCACGTGCGCGGCAGCCTCGCGCAGGTAGGCGATGAGCAGGCCGATCTCGCCCTGCGCCAGCTCCTCGGCCAGGGCGCGCGGGTCCAAGCCCAGGTCTGCGGCCGCGAGCGAGACGGCCTGAACGCAAAGCTCCTCCAGCGTCTCGTCGCCCCGGTCGTCCGCGCGCCCCCCGTGAACGGCCTCTGCCATCGCATGCTCCGGAAGATGTGTTTCGGTCGGGTGGGGCAGCGCGCAATGGCGCTGCGTGTCGTTCATCACCCGACACCGGGCCGGGGACGATGAGGGCTCCGGCGCCCGCGCCAGCGCACCCCTAACCTTGACAGGCGCCACTCCGAACCTAGATGCTGTCGGCGCGGCGGGCGAATCCAAGGGCTGACGCGCCCGGGGGACGCATCCAAGCCGATGGCCCGCCCGGCGCCTGCGACCGCGCCAACGATGTCACGTGAACCAGGAGAGTCGATCATGAGCGAAGCGGGCGACGGGCAGCGCGACAGCCGTATCCAGGATCTCGTCCACGGCTACTTCATCGCGTTCCAGAACGCGGACCGCGCCGCGATGGAGGCGCTGCTGCCGGACGACTTCACGTTCACCAGCCCGTACGACGACCACATCAGCCGGGCGGCGTACTTCGAGCGTTGCTGGCCCCACTCGGGCTCGTTCCGCTTCCGCGAGCCGATGAAGTTCTTCGTGGCGGGCGACGAGTGCGTCGTGCTCTACGAAACGGAAGGCAAGCCCGGCGGCACCTTCCGCAACGCCGAGCTGTTCACCTTTCGCGGCGACCTGGCGCACTCGGTGGAAGTCTTCTTCGGCTTCGTGCCCGGCGCCAATGATCCGAAACTGCCCGAGCCCGGCACCCCGTCGGCATAGGGAGGATACATCTCTCGCTGGCTCCGTGGGACGCGAAAACGGCACGCCGGCGAGTCTGTCGGCGTGCCGTTTTCCGTGCCGGGGCTCGCGGGCTTACGGCTTCGGCGAAGGGGCTGCGGCTGCGGGCTGCGCGGAAGACGCAGGTGCCGCGGAGGCAGGTGCGGCGGCGCGGCGGGCGGCGTCGGCTTCGGAGACGGTCTTGAGGCTGGTGAGGCCTTCTTCAAATGACTTTCCGACCATCTTGTCCATGCTGGCCACGAGCGAGATCGCCTTGCCCAGCGTCGTGTTCGGGCCGGACATCGCCCACGTCACCTTCGTACCCTGCGGCGTGGGCTGGAAGGTGAACTCGGTGAGGGCGTGCGACTCCATCGGCTTCAGGAAGTGCAGGTCCAGCGCGATGCGCTGCCCGGGGGTGCTCTCCTTGATGGACATGCTTCCCTGCCCCGCCTGCGAGTTGCCGGACCAGCTGTACATCGCGCCGACTCCCGCCTCCGTGCCGCCGTAGGTGCGCGTCATGGCGGGGTCCAGCTTCTCGAACGGCGACCAGCGGTTCCACTGGTGGAAGTCGTTCACGTAGCCGTACACCACCTCCGGCGGCGCGTCGATCACGGCGCTGCGCTCCACGCGGAAGGTGTCCGGGCGCGTCGCGATGGCCACAGCGAGCCCCAGAAGCAACACCACCAGGCCGATCCCGATCTTCTTCGCCATCGCACCATCCTCCTTCTCGGGTGAGCATTCCTGTCCGGTGAGCACAACTTGCATTTGACAAGCTTGCATTGTCAAGAGAAGCGTTTTAGCATGGTGGCATGCCGAAGCGAGCGTACGGACAGTTCTGCGGCCTGGCGCGGGCGCTGGAGATGGTGGGCGAGCGGTGGGCGCTGCTCATCGTGCGCGACCTGCTGGTGGGGCCGCGCCGCTACACGGACCTGCGGCAGGGGCTGCCCCGCATTCCCACCAACATCCTCTCCGCGCGGCTCAAGGAGCTGGAGGCGGCGGGGATCGTGGGGCGGCGCGTGCTGCCGCGCCCGTCCGGCGCGGTCGTGTACGAGCTCACCGAATACGGGCAGGAGCTGGACGACGTGGTCCTGCGCCTGGGCCGCTGGGGCGCACGGACGCTGGGCGAGCCCGCGGCCGGCGAGGTGGTCACGGCGGACTCGATGGTGATGGCGATGCGCTCCACCTTCCGCCCGGAAGCCGCGAACGGCCTCCGCGCCACGTTCGAGCTGCGGCTGGGACCCACGACGATCCACGTCCGCATAGACCGCGGGCGGCTGCAGGCGGAGGAGGGCCCGCTACCGGGCGCCGACCTGGTGATCGAGACCGGGCCGATGCTCAAGGCGCTCATGGCGGGCGAGATCACCCCGGCGGACGCGGTCGCCGCCGGAACCGTGCGCCTCACCGGCCGCGAGGAGCTGCTGGAGCGGTTCGTGGAGGTCTTCCGCATCTGAAGGGACGTGTCGGCACAGCAGGGAGATGCGGATCTACCGACGTCTTCAAAACGGCATGGATGCTGGAAGTTCTTCCATCTATCGAGCCGTATGAAAGATGTTGGCGGGGCGTGTCGATTTCGCGGTGCCTCGTTCGACGTGTTGATAGAGCCGCGATGGAGCCGGGCGAAAGCCGCCCGGCGCGGGCTCCGAACCCCAATTGTACAGGAGAGGTCCCATGCGCTTCATGGTCATGGTCAAGGCGACCCCGGATTCCGAGGCGGGCGTGATGCCCAGCCAGGAGCTGCTCACCGAGATGGGCCAGTTCAACGAGGAGCTGGTGAAGGCCGGCGTCATGCTGGCCGGCGAGGGGCTGCACCCCAGCAGCAAGGGCGCGCGCGTCCGCTTCAGCGGCGACAAGCGCACGGTGATCGACGGGCCGTTCGCGGAGACGAAGGAGCTGGTCGCGGGCTTCTGGCTGCTGCAGGTGAAGAGCAAGGAAGAGGCGATCGAGTGGATCAAGCGCTGCCCGAACCCCATGCCCGGCGAGAGCGAGATCGAGATCCGCCAGGTGTTCGAGGCCGAGGACTTCGGCGACGCGCTCACGCCGGAGCTGCGCGAGGCCGAGGAGCGCCTCCGCGCCCAGTCCGCCGCACAGCAGCGGTAGCGCTCCAAACCGCGGACGCCACGCACTCCGCCGCCGCGCGCCCCGCGGCGGCGGGTGCCGTCGACCCCTCATGCATCCGCCGCGACGCCCGGCACCGCATCACCGCAGGTCACTTCCACCTCATCCCGAGAGAACCCCATGAAGCTCAACCCGTACCTCTTCTTCGGCGGCCGCTGCGACGAGGCGATCGATTTCTACCGCGGCGCGATCGGCGCGGAGCTGGAGATGGCCATGCGCTACAAGGACGGCCCGCAGAACTCCGATCACCCGCTGCCCGAGAACTGGGGCGAGAAGGTGATGCACGCCAGCCTGCGCATCCCCGGTGGCGACGCGCTGCTCTGCTCGGATGGTGACCAAGCCGGCGAGCCCACCTTCACCGGCTTCCAGCTCTCGCTGGAGACTGCGACGGACGAGGAGGCGGAGCGCGTCTTCGCGGCGCTGTCCGACGGCGGCAAGGTGACGCAGCCGCTCATCCACACCTTCTTCTCCTCGCGCTTCGGCATGGTGGAGGACCGCTTCGGCGTAGGTTGGATGATCACCGTCGCACAGGCGGCGTGATCCCGCGCCGCCCTGCATCTCCCGCGTGTTCGCAGACAAAGGCGCGGACGGGAGATGCGGGCGCGTCGGCGACCGTCTCGCAGGCGTGGGGACGCGGGCCGTCCGATGATGTCGATCTCGCGCCCGCTCGTTCGACGTGTGGGTAGGGACCGCTCCGGCCGGACGGCCGGGCATGCGGCCTCGAACCCTAAATGCAAGGGAAACAAGACGATGCGCTTCATGATGCTCTACAAGCCGGGCAGCGACCAGGAGAACGCCGGCCCGCCGTCGCCCGAGTGCATGGCCGCGCTGGGGCAGCTCGTCGAGGAGATGACCGCTCGCGGCGCCATGATCGCAAACGACGGGCTCCAGGCCAGCTCCAAGGGCGCCCGCGTGCGGATCGACGACGGGAAGGTGGTGGTGACCGACGGCCCGTTCACCGAGACGAAGGAGCTGATCGCCGGCTATGCGATCATGGAGGCGGCCGACAAGGCCGAGGCCATCGAGTTCGCCAGACGGTTCATCACGGTGATGGGCGAGGGCGAGACGGAGGTGCGGCAGATGCACGACGCGGCGGGCGGCGCGGACGACTGCGCGGCGGCGCATCTGGCGTCCGCCACGGCGTAGCGGCGGCCGCGCGGTGACGGCACACGACACGCACCGCGCGATCGACGCGGTTTGGAGGATCGAATCGGCCAGGCTCATCGCCGCCCTCGCGCGCCGCGTGGGCGACGTGGGCCTGGCCGAGGACCTGGCGCAGGACGCGCTGGTGGCTGCGCTGGAGCGCTGGCCGGTGACGGGCGTGCCGGACAAACCGGGCGCCTGGCTGATGGCCGCCGCCAAGCGCCGCGCGGTGGACGTGTTCCGCCGCGGCAAGATGCTGGACCGCAAGCACGAGGAGCTGGGCCGCGAGCTGGAGACGGCGCGCGAGCATGCCGTGGAGGAGCTGGACGAGGCGCTGGACGACCCGGTGGGCGACGACCTGCTGCGGCTGGTGTTCATCGCCTGCCACCCCGTGCTCTCGCGCGAGGCGCGGGTGGCGCTCACGCTGCGCCTGCTGGGCGGCCTGACCACGGACGAGATCGCCCGGGCCTTCCTGGTGCCCGAGGCCACGGTCGCGCAGCGGATCGTGCGCGCCAAGCGTACGCTCACGGCGGCGCGCGTGCCGTTCGAGGTGCCGCGCGGGCCGGAGATGGCGGCGCGGCTCGCGTCGGTGCTGGAGGTGGTATACCTCGTGTTCAACGAGGGCTACGCCGCCACGGCTGGCGACGACTGGATGCGGCCAGCCCTCTGCGAGGAGGCGCTCCGACTCGGGCGGATCCTGGCCGAGCTTGTGCCGCAGGACTCGGAGGTCCACGGGCTGGTGGCGTTGATGGAGATCCAGGCGTCGCGCTCCGGCGCTCGGGTGGGGCCGCGGGGGCAGCCGGTGCTGCTGCTGGAGCAGGACCGCGGGCGGTGGGACCAGCTGCTCATCCGCCGCGGGCTGGCGGCGCTGGCGCAGGCGGAGGCCCTGGGCGGCGCGCTGGGGCCGTACGCGCTCCAGGCCGCCATCGCCGCCTGCCACGCCCGCGCTCGCACTGGCAGCGAGACGGACTGGGAGCGCATCGCCGCGCTGTACGACGCGCTAGCGGAGGTGGCGCCATCACCCGTCGTCGAGCTGAACCGCGCCGTCGCGCTCGCGATGGCGTTCGGGCCCGCGGCGGGGCTGGCGCTGGTGGACGAGCTCGCGGACGAGCCGTCGCTCAAAGGCTACCATCTGCTGCCCAGCGTGCGCGGCGACTTCCTCTTCAAGCTGGGCCGCCTGTCCGAAGCTCGCGCGGAGTTCGAGCGCGCCGCCTCGCTCACGCGCAACGCTCGCGAGCGGGAGCTGCTGATGAGCCGCGCGGCCGCGTGCAATCCGCTGCCGGTGGTGCCGTTGGGGTGAGGGATGGATGCAGAGAGGGTGTCGCGTGCTGAAGGACGCCCCCTCCCCCGGCCCCTCCCCCAAAACTGCCTGAGGGAGGGGAGACCAAAAGTGCGGCCCGCGGCTGAGGCACGTGGTTGACGAACTTCTCGAAGGGCGCAACCGCTTACGCCGCCGTGAATTGCTCCCCTCTCCCGCTTGCGGGGGAGGGGCCGGGGGAGGGGGCACCTTTCCCCAGCCTCCACCTTCCTCGACCCGCCAATCATCCGCGGTCACCACGAAATCAGCGGGGATGCGCCGTTTTCGACGCATCCCCGCTGTTCGTTCTGCATCTACCGTCACGCCCCGCCGTTCATCTCCCGAAAAGCCTCACCGGGTCGAAGACGGGCGGTGGAACTCGGCGTTGGCGTTCCAGGCGGGGACGATGGCGGAGTTCGCGAGCGAGGTGCCGAAGTCCAGCACGATCTGCGCGAGCTGCGCGGCGCCCGCCATGTCGAAGTCGGAGCGGTACTCGTCCGACGGCTGATGGTAGTGCTTGGAGGTGTACTCCTCCTCCTGCGCGGAGCCCCAGCCCGCGGGGCGGCCGAAGAAGTCCGTGCCCGCGCCGATGGAGACGGACGGCACGCCTGCCTTGGCGAACGAGAAGTGGTCGCTGCGGTAGAAGCCACCGCGCTCCGGGTGCTCCTCGGGGCTGATGCGCATGCCCATGGGGCGGATGAAGGCGGCGAGGCGCGGCCCCAGCGTGCTCTTGGTGTCGCCCAGCACGCGCAGGTCGCGCACGCGCCCCAGCAGGTTGCCGCCGTCCACGTTCACGTTGGCGACGATGCTGCCGATGGGCACCGGCGGATGGTCCGCGAAGTAGCCGCTGCCCAGCAGCCCGGACTCCTCGGCCGTGACGAAGCCGAAGATGAGCGAGCGCTTGGGGTGCGGCCCCTGCGCGGCGGCACGCGCGACGGCCAGGATGTCCGCAACGCCCGACGCGTTGTCGCTGGCGCCGTTGTAGATCGAGTCGCCGTTCTCCTTGGGCCCGATGCCCAGGTGGTCCCAATGCGCCGTGAACGCCACGTACTCGCTCCGCAGCCGCGGGTCGGAGCCGCGGACGAGGCCGACGACGTTCTCGGACTGCATGTGCGCCACGGTGTTGCGGAACGAGGCGTTCAGCGTGATGCCCGTAGGCACCGGGCGGAAGTCGCGCGACTCGGCCTGGCGGCGGAGCTGCGCCAGGTTCAGCCCGGCCTGCGACAGCAGCGACGCGGCCGCGCTGTCCGTGATCCACCCGCGGAAGGCGAGCGGCGCGGGCGAGCCGGCGGGGCGCGGCAGCATGCGCTGCTCCTTGGCCCACGAGCCGACCACGGTGTGCCACGGGTAGCCCGCCGCATCGGTGGTGTGCACGATGAGCATGCCCGCGGCGCCGTGCCGCTCCGCCTCCTCGAACTTGTACGGCCAGCGTCCGTACCACGTCATCGCCCGGCCGCCGAACAGCGCCGGATCATTGGCCGGGGCGGGCGGGTCGTTCACGAGCACCATCAGCACCTTGCCGCGCACGTCCACGTCCTTGTAGTCGTCCCACCGGTACTCCGGCGCGACCGAGCCGTAGCCGACGAAGACGATCTCCGCATTGGCGGCGCTGGTTTCGTTGGCGGAGCCGCCCCACACGACAACGTCTTCCGGGTAGCGGAAGCTGGCCGTCGCCCGGCCGCTGGCGGAGACGCGGATGGTGGACGGGTCGGCGCCCACCACGTCGATGGGCACCTGCTGGAAGTACGAGCCGTTCGCGCCCGGCTCCACGCCGAACGCGCGGAGCTGGCTGGCGATGTACTCCGCCGCCAGGCGGCCGCCGCGGGTGGCGGGGGCGCGACCTTCCAGCAGGTCGCTGGAGAGGAAGCGCAGGTGCCCGTCGATCTCGGCGGCCGTGATCTTCGCGGTCGCGGCGGCGCGCGGGGCCGCCTGCGCCGCGAGCGTTCCGGCGGAGGCGCAGAGGAGCGCCAGGGTGTGCAGTGCTCGCTTCATCGTGTCCGATGGTGGGAGGGTGGACCGCACCGCGCATCTCGTCCGTCCGCATCTGCCGATCGGGACGGACAACGCGTGCACGGGAGATGATGTCGATCCCGCAACGTAGGAAGCACGCGGGACGGAGGAAAGGGCGCGGATGCGCATCGTCCGCATCGTCCGCATCGTCCGCATCGTCCGGGGATGGGAGGCGGGGGATGGGCATCGGGCGATCAGCCGTTCCCATCCGACGAACACGAAGACGGCCGCACCTCGAGGGAGAGATGCGGCCGTCGTTCATCTGCCGGCCGGCGGATCAGTGGTTCGAGCGGACCGAGACGGACTGCTCGTACCCCATGGTCGATGCGATGCCATCGATCAGCCCGGCGGCGTAACGGGCGGCCTGCGTCGCACGCAGCACGTAGTCGTCCCACTCGCGGTTCCCGGAGGTGGACACGAGGTGGCTCTCCATCAGCTCTCCCTGCGGGCCGACCACCACGTGGATGCGGATCCCGCTGGGCGGCGTCATGTTCTCGAACGCGGGCAGGATCACGTGGATGCGCTCCAGGCCCAGCGGTTTGCAGACCTCCGAGCTGCCCATCCGCACCACCGGGCCGGCCGCCGGGAACTGCACCAGCATGCGGAAGCTGCGCTCCTCCGTGCCCGGCTTGAGCGACGCCCGGACCAGCGAGGCGAGGCGGTCGGAGGTTCCCTCGGGCAGGAAGTAGTCGATGGGCACCACCCGGGTCACGCTGCCGCGGTTGTCGTAGACGATGGAGAGGAGGATGCGAGCGCTGTCGCCCTGCACGCGCATCTGCGCCGCGGCGCCGGTGAGGTCCGCCATGAGCGCGGCCGAGTCGGCCACCGAGCTCAAGGTAGGGATGCGGCCGGCGACGGTGCAGCCCGAGCGCGGCGGGGGACGGTTGCTGAGCAGCGCCTCGGCGCGCTTCTGCGCACGTGCGGCGGACGGGACGGCGGCGCAGGCGGCCACGAGCGCGAAACCCGATAGGGCGCGTCGGATGCGAAGGTGTGTCGGATGCAAGGTGTGGATCTCGGGGAAGGGGGAGCTACTCCCAGCAGTGAATTGGACATGCAATCGCTTCATGTAAAGAGAGCGGCAATTGCAGGAGCGTACTGCGCATGGAGGGCTGCAAGACTGGCGAAGCCACTGGTAAGTGTCGCTAACTCGGTGAGGAGAGCACGCATCGCAGCGCCGCGGCGATTCGGCTTGGGAGCGGCACCTTCGGAAGCCAATACGCTGAGGAGTTCGAGAACCTGATTTTTGCGGCCCGTGTCAACGTCCTCCAACTCGGCAAGTTTTTCAGTGAACGCGCGGAAGGCAGCGGCTCCTGGTTCATCTCCACCTGAGTGCATAGCACCAACGGCACTATCGACAGCACCGATGTATCCGGTGTTGAGAAGACCGACAGTGCTGTTGTTGATGTGAATGTTGTGCATGGTCACATCTCCGCTTTGAATGATAGTCCGCGGGTAGCGAGGAGGAAACCGTGGAGTGAGACCAGGCATCCCAGTCATCAAATCCATTTGCGCGCCGATGTGGTTGAGCATTCGTTCGCTGCGCTCTATTTCGCGATCCGTCATCTCTGAAATTTTGGATCGGCAATCGAGACAGACTGGAATTTGCTCACGTCCCATGAGCCACAAAGCAGGTTTAGAGCACTGGGAGCATCGCATAAAACACCTTGAACGAATTAGGCTGTAGATGTTTCGTCTAACCGCGTCTCCAAACTTAGGCGCGCCGGCAGTATTCACAAGTTCGCCGCACCCTTCCAGAATTGCAACCGGGAGTAGCGGGGCATGAGTCCGGATGCACGCGCGCGGAGGTCCTGCTATATTGCCGCCAGCGCGGCTCGGACGTTCGACCGAACGCGCGCACCGACACACATCCACCGAACCCAGACGACCGGAGCAGGGACGGCAATGGCCCTCGACGCATACCTCAAGGCGAACCGCCAGCGCAACCTGGACGAGCTGAACGAGTTCCTCCGCATCCCGAGCGTGAGCGCGAAGAGCGAGCACAATGCGGACACGGCCCGCGCGGCGGACTGGCTGGCCGGCCGCATGCGCGAGGCGGGGATGACGGCGGTGGAGGTGATCCCCACCGAGGGCCACCCCATCGTCCTCGGCGAGTGGCGCGGCGCCCCGGCGGGCGCGCCCACGGTGCTGCTGTACGGCCACTACGACGTGCAGCCGCCGGAGCCGCTGGACGAGTGGACCAGCGAGCCCTTCGAGCCCGAGGTGCGCGGCGACAAGCTTTTCGCCCGCGGCTCGGTGGACGACAAGGGCCAGGTGTACCTGCACCTCAAGGCCGTGCAGGCGCACATCGCCACCAGCGGCTCGCTGCCGGTGAACGTCGTCTTCGTCGTCGAAGGCGAGGAGGAGGTGGGCTCGCCCAACCTGGAGAAGTTCCTGGCCGCCAACTCCGAGCGCCTCCAGTGCGACGTGGTGATGATCTCCGACACCACCATGTTCGCGCCGGGCCTGCCGTCCATCACCATCGGCCTGCGCGGCCTGGCGTACATGGAGGTCCGCGTGCAGGGGCCGGCGGTGGACCTGCACTCCGGCGCGTACGGCGGCGCCGTGGTCAACCCCGCCAACGCCCTGGCGAAGATCATCGCCGGGCTGCACGACGACCAGGGCCGCGTGACGGTGCCCGGCTTCTACGACCGCGTGGTCTCGCTCACGGCCGAGCAGCGGGCGGGCATCGGCGAGCTGCCGTTCGAGGAGGAGGGGCTGCGGGAAGAGGTGGGCGCGGTGAAGCTGGGCGGCGAGGCGGGCTACGGCTCGCTGGAGCGCATCTGGGCGCGGCCCACGCTGGACGTGAACGGCCTGCTGAGCGGCTACACGGGCGAGGGCGCCAAGACGGTGCTGCCCGCGAAGGCCATGGCGAAGATCTCCATGCGGCTGGTGCCGGACCAGGACTACAAGGAGATCGAGAAGCTGTTCACCGCGCACGTCCGCTCCCTCGCGCCCGAAGGCGTGACAGTGGAGGTGGAGGCGCTGCACGGCGGGCAGCCGTGGTACTCCGAGCCGCAGGGCCCCATCTTCGGCGCGGCGGAGCGGGCGCTGGAGAAGGCCTTCGGCCGCAAGCCCGTCTTCATCCGCGAGGGCGGCTCCATCCCCATCGTGCAGGCGTTCCAGAAGCGCTTCGGCGTGCCGGCCGTGCTCATCGGCTTCGGGCTGCCGGGCGAGAACGCGCATGCGCCGAACGAGTGGATGAGCATCGACAACTTCCACCGCGGCTCCGAAGCCATCGCCTCCATGTACGACGAGCTGCGATGAGCTTCGACCCGGCGGCGGAGCGCGCCCCGGCGGCCGAGGCCGAGGCGCGCGCCTTCGTGGACGAGCACGTGGCGCGCCTGGCGCCCGTGCTGCGCGAGGCCAACGCGGCGGCGTGGGACGCGGCCGTGGGCACGGACGGCGACGCGCACGCCCGCTCCGCCCGCGCCCGTGCGGAGGTCAAGCGCCTGTACTCGCACGCGGGAGATGCGGGGCGTGTCCGCGCATGGCTCGCTTCCTCCCACGTGGCGGACGCGCTGCTCCGGCGGCAGCTGGTGCTGCTCGACCACGAGTACACGGCCAACCAGCTTCCGGAAGAGACCATCGAAGACCTGGTGCAACGCGCCTCCACGCTGGAGCGCGCCTTCCACACCTTCCGCAGCACGCTCGACGGCGAACGGGTGACGAACAACCAAGTCAACGACGTGCTGGCGGCGGAGATGGACGAGGGGCGCCGCCGCCGCGCGTGGGAGGCCAGCAAGCAGATCGGGCGCGAGGTGGCCGAGCCGCTGCGCGAGCTGGTGCGGCGGCGGAACGCGGCCGCACGGTCGCTGGGCTTCCGCGACCACTACGCCATGGAGCTGTCTCTCCAGGAGCTGGACGAGGACCGGCTGTTCGCGGTGATGGACGAGTACCGCGACCGCAGCGACGAGCCGTTCCGCGCCTTCCGCGCGGAGATGGACGCCGGGCTGGCGCGCCGCTTCGGGGTGGACACGGCGGACCTGCGGCCGTGGCACTGGGCCGACCCGTTCGCGCAGGAGGCGCCGTCCACCGGCGGGCTGGACCTGGACGTCCACTTCGCCGGCCGCGACCTGCTGCCCGTGGCGGCGGAGTTCTTCCGCGGCCTGGGGATGCCGGTGGACGGCGTGCTGGCGCGCAGCGACCTGTTCGAGCGCGAGGGCAAGGACCAGCACGCCTTCTGCATCGACGTGGACCGCGAGGGCGACGTGCGCATCCTGTGCAACCTGCGCAGCAGCGAGAAGTGGATGGGCACCCTGCTCCACGAGCTGGGCCACGCCGCGTACGACCGCGGCATCCCGCGCTCACTGCCGTACCTGCTCCGCACCCCGGCGCACACGCTCAGCACCGAATCCATCGCCATGTACATGGGCCGCCTCACGCGCGACCCCGCGTGGCTACGCGAGGTGATGGGCGCGACCCTGAGCGAGGAGGACGCGGCGGACATTCGCGCGCAGCTCCGCGCCAGCATGCTCGTGGCGACGCGGTGGATGCTGGTGATGGTGTACTTCGAGCGCGAGCTGTACCGGAACCCCGACCGGCCGGACCTGAACGCGCTCTGGTGGGACCTGGTGGAGCGCATCCAGCTCGTCCGCCGGCCGGACGGGCGCGACGAGCCGGACTGGGCGGCGAAGATCCACCTGTCGCTCTCGCCCGTGTACTACCACAACTACCTGCTGGGCGAGCTGATGGCCTCGCAGATCTACGCCGCGTCGCGCCGCGGGGTGCCGGAGGGGCGCAGCGTGGCGGGGCAGGAGTCGGTGGGCCGGTTCCTCCGGGAGCGCATCTTCTCGCCCGGCGCGTCGCTGGACTGGAGCGGCCTGCTCGTCCACGCCACCGGCGAGGAGCTGGCCCCGCGCTACTTCGTGGACCAGTTCGTCCACGCCCGATCCTGAGCAGAACCCGCTTCCTTCGGAGACGAGCGGATCGATGGCGGGAAACGTGCAACACGGCGGGGCCGAGGATCATCATCCTCAGCCCCGCCGATTTTGCGTTCACGTTCAGCGGACCGGGCTGATCGTGGTCGATGGTGAGACGAGGTCCGAGGTGTGTCGGCTCTGAACGACTGCCGCGGATCTTGTGAGAGCCGGAGGGTTCGGAGCGCGCGGAGACGGTGCCGCCTCCGCCATACCCTCCACCGCAGGGCCCGAGAGGGAGCTACTTTGTTGCACGAGCCGGGTTTGGGTGTTATCTAACGTCAATGCGGCGCGTTCGGCAGACCGCAAAGGCAGCGAAAATCCTCCAGCTCGAATCCGAATCCTCCTTCCGAAGTCAGTTCCGCGAGAGCGGTCCGGGAGGGGTCCTTCCCGCCGCGACGGCGATTCGGGCGACTGGAGAGCACGAGCGGCGCCCGATTGCGATCTCCCGCGCGCCGGGTGTTCCGCACGGGCGGGGGGATGCTCCGGCGCCCGAGGCGTTCTCGGCCAGGCGGCGCGGGGCTGCGCGACCAAGGTTCGCGGCGTCACCATGAACCTGGCCGGCAGTATGCAGGCGTGATCTGTTTCGCGTGTTCCTACGCAGGCGCACGGACCGAGGGAGAGGTGAGATGAGCTTGTGGGACGACAACGCCCCGCCCCCGCCCGGCGGCGCGGAGCAGGCCGGGGGCGAACCTGGCGGGAGCCTGGCCACCGACGGCTCCGGGCTCTACCGTCTGCTGGTGGAGAGCGTGCAGGACTACGCCATCTTCGCGCTCGACACCGACGGCCGCATCCTGAGCTGGAACGCCGGCGCCGAGCGCCTCAAGGGCTATCGCCCCGCCGAGATCATCGGGCAGCACTTCTCCGTCTTCTACCCGCCCGAGGACCTGGCCGCCGGCAAGCCCGAGCGCGAGCTGCGCGACGCCGCACGCGACGGCCGCGTCGAGGACGAGGGCTGGCGGGTACGCAAGGACGGCTCGTGGTTCTGGAGCAACGTGGTCATCACCGCGCTGCGCGACGAGGCCGGCGCGCTGGTGGGCTACGCCAAGGTCACGCGCGACCTCACCGAGCGCCGCCGCGCCACCGAGATGCTGCGCCAGAGCGAGGAGCGCTTCCGGCTTTTGGTGCAGAACGTGAAGGACTACGCCATCTTCATGCTCGACCCGCAGGGCTACGTGGCGAGCTGGAACGAGGGCGCACAGCGCATCAAGGGCTACACCAGGGACGAGATCGTGGGGCGGCACTTCTCCACCTTCTACCCCGCCGTGGACCTGGCGGCCGGCAAGCCCGCCTGGGAGCTGGAGATCGCCAAGGCCGAGGGGAAGTACGAGGAGGAGGGATGGCGCATCCGCAAGGACGGTTCGCGCTTCTGGGCAAGCGTGCTCATCACCGCCGTGTACGGCGACCGTGGCGACCTGCTGGGCTTCGCCAAGGTGACGCGCGACCTCACCGAGCGCCGCGCGACCGAACTGCGCATGGTGGCGGACGCCCGCCGCCTCGCCGAGGCCGAGGCTTCCAGCCGCACCAAGAGCGAGTTCCTTACCTCGCTGTCGCACGAGCTGCGCACGCCCATCAACGCCACGCTGGGCTACGCCGAGCTGATCGAGATGGGCGTGGGCGGGCCCGTGACCGTGCAGCAGGGCGAGTACCTGGCGCGGATCCGGGCCACGCAGCAGCACCTGCTGGGCATCATCAACGACCTGCTCAACTACAGCCGCATCGAGGCGGGGCAGGTGGAGTACGAGCTGGGGCCGGTAGCGGTGCATCAGGTCGTGGAGACGGTGGCGCCCATGCTGGAGCCGCAGGCGAAGGCCAAGGGGGTCACCATCGGCCACGGCCCGTGCCCGGACGGGCTGGTGGGCCGTGCGGACCGGGCCAAAACCGAGCAGATCGTGCTGAACCTGATGGGCAACGCGGTGAAGTTCACGCCCGCGGGCGGCCACGTTCGCGTGAGCTGCGGCGCGCGGGGAGACCTGGTCTACATCGAGGTGGCGGACACGGGCGGCGGCATTCCGGCAGACCAGCACACCGCCATCTTCGAGCCCTTCGTTCAGCTCGGCCGCTCGCTCACGAGCGGGCACGAGGGCACCGGCCTGGGCCTGGCCATCAGCCGCGACCTAGCGCGCGCCATGGACGGCGACCTCATCGTGGAAAGCACCCCCGGGAAAGGCGCGACGTTCACGCTGACGCTTCGGGGGATGTAGAGCAGCCCTGCCCGGCCGAGAAGCAAAGTGACCCTCCTCCAGAGCAGCCGGGAGAGGGTCGATTCGTGTGTGGTAGCCGCCCGCCTGGGGATCCGGCGCGGCCGTCATTGCACCTGAAGGCGCGGGCTACGACGGTGCGAAGACCGCGTTCGCGGGCTGCTCCGGGAGCGCGCCTCGCATCGGGAGACGTAGCGCGTGGAGGATCGATCGATTCGCTTGGGATCGTTGGATGCGAGCCGTGGCTGGCGGCTAGGCCGTCTCGGCGTCCTCGGGCACCTCTTCGGGGACGGGGAGGGTGAAGCGGATGGTGGTGCCGTGGCCGACCTCGCTGGTGGCCTCCACGGTGCCGCCGTGGCGCTCGATGAGGTGGCGGACGATGGAGAGCCCCAGCCCGGTCCCGCCCTCGGCCCGCGACCGCGCCGTGTCCGCGCGGTAGAAGCGCTCGAAGATGCGCGGCAGGTGCGCCGCCGGGATCCCGGAGCCCGTGTCGCTCACCTCGATGGCGACCCACGACTGCTCCGCATCTCCCGAAGCCACCGACCGCTCCGCATCTTCCGCGATGCCGTTCCGCCCCGCATCCCCCGAAAATCCGGCATCCGCCGGGCGCGCCGCGTCTGCCGAACGCGCCGTCTCGCCCAGTCGGCCCGCATCGTCAGACCCTGCCGCATCCCCCGTCCGTCCTGCATCTCCCAACCGTTTCGCCGGCGTCGGAAGGGCGACGGTGGATGCGGCCTTCCCTGCACTGCCGTTGCCACCGTTCGCGACAGACGGACCCGCTCCGTTGGCCGGGAAGGCACCGGGGCCTTGGGCCGGGACGGCGCGGACGCGGATGGTGCCGCCGGGGGGAAGGTAGCGCAGGCTGTTGCTGAAGAGATTGGACAGCACCTGCCGCAGCGCGGACGGATCGGCGGAGACGTACTCGGCCTCCGGGGCGCCTTCGATGGCGAAGCGCGCGTCCTTGCGGGCCGCGTCGGCCGCGAAGGGGGCCCAGGCCTCGGCGGCGACCTCGGGGACGGAGAGGATCTCCGGGTGCACGCGCCAGCCGCCGGACTCCAGGCGCGACAGGTCCAGCAGGTCGTCCACGATGCGCTGCAGCCGGTCGGCGTTGTCCTTGACGGTGCCCGCGAACTGGCGGCGAAGGTCGGGCGGCAGCGAGTCGTCCAGCAGCGTCTCGCTGTAGCCGCGGATCACGGTGAGCGGCGTCTTCAGCTCGTGCGAGGCGTTGGCCACGAAGTCGCGCCGCACCCCCTCCAGCCGCCGCAGCTCCGACACGTCCAGGAACACCATCACCGCGCCCCCGCCGGGCAGCGGCTGCGCGGTGGCCAGCAGCTGCCGGTCCGCGTCGGCCATCTCGGTGGGCGCGCCGGCGCGGCCTTCCATGGCGTGGCCCAGCAGCTCGCGGAAAGCGGGCTGCCGCGTGACCGTCTCGGGGTCGATGCCGCGCGGGTTCCCGGCGATCGAGAAGATGCGGCGCGCCGCGGGATTGGCGCGGCGCACCCGCCCGTCGCGGCCCACAGCGATCACGCCCTCGGACATGGCGTCGATCAGCGCCTGCACGTCGGCCCGCTCGCCCTCCAGCTGGCCCAGCCGGCGCTGTAGCTCGGCCGCCAGCGTGTCGAGCGCGTCGGCCAGCTCGCCCAGCTCGTCGTGGTCGTGCAGCGGCGAGCGGCGGTCCAGGTCGCCCGCCGCCATGGCCCGCGCCACGCCCGCAAGCTGCCGCAGCGGCCGCGTGACCGCGATGCTGAAGCCGAACGAGAGCAGCCCGGTGAGCACCAGCGCCACCAGCCCCACGCCGAAGATGCCGTTCTGCACCCTGCGAACCGCGGCGTGCATCTCGTCGAGCGTCACCGCCACGCGGATCGCCTCGCCGTGCGGGCCGGGCGCGGCCACGTACATCTGCTCGCTGCCCAGGGAGTGGCTGCGCCGCACGTCCTGCCCGATGCGGCCGGCCAGCGCGGCGGCCACCTCGGGCCGGTGCGCGTGGTTCTCCAGCGCGCGCAGGTCCGCGCCGTCCACCCGCGAGTCGCCCAGCACGCGCCCTGTGCGGTCGATGATGGTGACGCGGCGGCCGCTCAGGTTGCCCAGCCAGTCGGCGAGCGAGTCCGGCGGGAGGCCGGCGTTCTGCGCGACCATGGCGCGCGCAAGCACCACCTCGCGGCGCATGTCGGCCGCCACCATCTCCATCAGGTGGCTGCGCAGCGTGCTGCCCACGCCGAAGGTGAGCGCGCCCACCACGGCGGCGGTGATGGCGAGGTAGCTGAGGAAGAGCTTCTGGTCTGCCCTGAGACGCACCGCACCTGCTCCTTGCGAGGGCGCGCGGGTGAGGCGCGAGGGGAACTTCGGGAGGGGGACGACGTGAGATGCGCGGCCGGCGGAGATCGTCCACCGCCCACGCATCCGCGGTGGTGCGTCAGGCGCGGGCCAGGCCGCCGTCCGCGCGGAAGCGGTAGCCGAAGCCGCGCACCGTCTCGATCCAGTCGGCCTCGCCCTCCAGCTTGTTGCGCAGCCGCTGGACGTGCATGTCCACCGTGCGCGTGGCGATGTTGGCCGTGACCTCCCACACCGCCTCCAGCAGCTGGCGGCGGCTCTGCACGCGGCCGCGGCGCTCCATGAGGGTGAGGAGCAGCTTGTACTCGGTGGGCGTCAGGTCCAGCTCGCGGCCGTCCACCTCGGCGCGGGTGGCGCCGGTGTCCACCGTGAAGGGGCCCACGCGCACCACCTTGCCGCCCTTGTTGGCGGGCGGCGCCTGCTGCACGCGCCGCAGCACCGCGCCCACGCGCAGGATCAGCTCCTGCGGCGAGAACGGCTTGGCCACGTAGTCGTCGGCCCCCAGCCGCAGCCCGGCGATGCGGTCCTGCTCCTCGCGGCGGGCGGTGAGCAGGATCACGGGGATCTCCTGCGTCTCCGGCCGGCGGCGAAGCTCCTCCAGCACCTGCAGGCCGCTCATGCCCGGCAGCATCAGGTCGAGGACGATGAGGTCCGGGCGCTCCAGCTCGGCGGCGCGGATGGCCTCCGGGCCGCTGGCGGCGGTGCGCACGCGGTAGCTCTCGCGGGCCAGGTGATAGGCCACGAGCGCGGAGATGTCGGGCTCGTCGTCCACTACCAGGATGTGGGCGGTCATCGCTTTGCGCGCTTCGGCGGGCTGGGCGGGGCCGGCCCCGATGAGGCCGGGGAACGGCTGTGCGGCAATGTGCGGCTGCGTCAAAGTCCCTCGCAAGGTTCACCTCCGGCGGCGTGAGCGCGGCTCCAGACCCGCGGATTGTATCGGCCCCGTGTCACGTATCGGTCACGAACCTGGAATCGCGCCGTTACGATTGCCGTCCGCACCGCATCCGAAGCGGATTCCGTTACATCGACCGACACCCATCTGCCTATTCGTGCACGACGAGGCGCATCTCAGGTTGTCGACGATCCTCGTCAAGCGTGGTCGATAAACAGCTTACACGAGCTCCGCACTCGAATGTAACGGAAAAGAAGGAGGATGGTGTGCAGCCGATCGGACGATGCTCGTCCTTCATCTCCAGAATGCACGTCAGGAGATGTGCTTCTGGCGATGAGTTCGTGCGGACGCGACCGGATTTCCTCTTCCTGACGACGGGCGATGTCGTGCTGCCGGCCTATCGCACGCCATCATGCGCTGACCCGGATGCGCGCCAGTGGGAGGCGTCTCCGCGCGACGGACGGCTTGCCGCGCTGATGAGGACGTGGTGCGGGGGTGATGGAGAATGGTGCGGAAACTTGCACGGGACATGCATGGCGGGCCGATGTGCGAGGCGCCGCGGCTCCCCCATTTTTCCGCCGCGCTGCTGGGCTTCCCGGCGCTGCGCGGACCCAACGTTCGTCGCCTGCGGGGTGTCTTCCCGGGCAGACCCGGCTTCCCCGGCGGGGGAAGCGACAACGCCATACGAGAGACCCGAATACCCATGGCCGTGCCGATGCGTTACCTGCGGTTCCTCGCCCTGCTGCTCCTGCTCGCCCCCGGCGCGCTGGCCGCGCAGGTTGGCGTGACCACCGACATCATCAGCGGGCGCGTGCTGGGGCCCGACGGCAAGCCCGTTCCCGGCGCCCGCGTGCAGGCGCTATCCGCCGAGTCCGGCGTGACCCGCGGCGCCACCACCAGCGCCGAGGGCCGCTACACCATCACCTTCCCGGACGGCGGCGGGCGCTACCGCGTGACGGTGAACGCGCCCGGCGTGGGCGTGGCCGTGAGCACCGTCGCCCGCTCGGCCGACGAGGACGTGCTGCTCGCGAACTTCCGCCTCACCACGCAGACCTTCGCCCTCCAGGCCGTGGAGGCCCGCGCCCAGCGCGCACCGGCGCCGGGCCGCAACGAGTCCGCCGGGGGCACCGAGCGCGGCGTCTCGGGCGAGCTGGCGAACCGGCTGCCGCTGGAGAACGTGGACGCGGCCACCATCGCCAGCCTGGTCCCCGGCGTGGTCACCACCCCGTCGGCCGACTCGTCGGAGAGCCGCAACAGCTTCTCGGTGGCCGGCCAGCGCGCGTCGCAGAACCAGATCACGCTGGACGGCACGTCGTTCTCGTCGCGCCTCACGGGCGGGCAGGCGGGCGGCGGGTCGCCCATCGGCGTGCCCCAGGAAGGCATCCGCGGCACCAACGTGGTCACCAACACCTTCGACGTGGCCCGCGGCGAGTTCTCCGGCGGCCTGGTGGCCATGACCACGCGCAGCGGCACCAACAACGTGCAGGGCTCGTTCAGCTACGCGCTGCGCGACCCGGCGCTCCAGACCACGGCCGGCAGCGCCTTCACCGGCGGCGGCTACACGCAGAACCGGCTGAGCGGGGGCGTGGGCGGGCCGCTCATCAAGGACAAGCTCTTCTACTACACGTCGTTCACCCTCCAGCGCCGCAGCGACGACCTGTTCTCGCTCACGCCGGGGCAAGACGCGCCCATCGAGGCGCTGGGCGTGGCGCCGGACTCCGTCTCCCGCTTCCTGGGCATCCTGGGCTCGCGCTACGCGCTGCCGGCCACCGGCCAGACGGGCGACTTCACCCGCGTGGGCGACGCGCTGAGCACGCTGGGGCGGGTGGACTATACCATCAACGACCGGCAGACGCTCACAGTGCGCGGGCTGTACAACCGGTCCACGCAGGACAACGCCCGCATCGGCTTCCTGGACACGCGCCAGAACGGCGGCCAGGCGGGCTCCACCAGCTACGGCGGCATCGCCACGCTCACCTCGCGGTTCGGGGAGAGCTGGATCAACGAGCTGCGCGCCTCGTACAACTCCGACGTGCGCGAGCAGGACCCGTACGCCGTGCTGCCGGAGGGCCGCGTGCGCGTCGCGTCCGAGCTGGACGACGGCACGGTGGGCGTGAACACGCTGGTCTTCGGCGGCGACCGGTCCATGCCCACCAGCACGGCCGAGCGCACGGTGGAGGTGAGCGACGAGCTGTCGCGCCTGCTGCGCGACACGCACCGGGTGAAGCTGGGCGCCTTCTTCAACCACGCCGGCTTCACCCAGCAGACCACGGCCAACCGCCTCGGCTCCTTCTCCTTCAACTCGCTGGCGGACCTGGAGGCGGGGCGCGCGGTGTCGTTCACGCGGTCACTCTCCCCCGGCGACGTGAGCGGCGGCGGCATCAGCTCCTCCCTGTACCTGGGCGACACGTGGCGGCCCACGACGCAGCTGCAGCTCACGTTCGGCCTGCGCGGCGAGATGTCGCGCTTCGACAACACTCCGGCGGCGAACCCGCTCATCCCGCAGCTCTTCCCCGGCTACGCGACCGACCGCGTGCCCAACGAGCTGCACGTGAGCCCGCGGGCGGGCTTCAGCTACCGCCTGAGCGAGCAGGGCGCGCCGCTCCGCCTCGTCCGCGGCGGCGTGGGCGAGTTCCGCGGGCGTGCGCCGTACTCGCTGTACGCGGGCGCGCTCCAGCAGACGGGCCTGGGCGGCGGCGAGCTGCAGCTCAACTGCATCGGGCCGCAGACGCCGGTGCCCGACTGGGCCGCGTACGCCGGCGACCCGGCCACCATCCCCACCCAGTGCGTGGGCGGCGGATCGGGCACGGTGGATCCGCTACGGCGGCCCAACGTGACGCTGTTCGAGAACGGCTTCGGGGCGCCGCGGACCTGGCGCGCGTCGTTCGGCTACCAGACGCAGCTGCTGCGCACCCTGGGCGCCACCATCGACGCCAACTACACGCTGGGCGTCAACCAGTTCGACGTGCGCGACCTGAACCTGAACACCACGCCCGCCTTCGCCCTCCAGGACGAGGGCAGCCGCCCGGTGTTCGTGCCCGCGTCCAGTATCGTGCCCACCACGGGCGAGGTGTCGCTCTTCGAGTCGCGCCTGCACCCGGAGCTGGCGCACGTGTTCGCGCTGGACTCGGACCTGCGCTCGCACACGGCGCAGGTCACGCTGGGGCTGAACGGCTCGCTGCCGCGCCGCATCTTCTTCCAGACGTCGTATACCTTCTCGCGCAGTACCGACCAGTCGTCATTCTCGGGCGGCAGCGGCCTACAGGGCTTCGGTGCGGTGCCGGTGGCGGGTAACCCCAACGTGCGCGAGTGGGCCACCAGCGACCTGGAGCGGCGGCACTCGTTCAACACCATCCTGGGCTGGCCGGTCAACTCTGCGCTGGACCTCACGCTCATCGGCCGCGCCTCGTCCGGCGGCCCGTTCACGCCGCTGGTGGGCGGCGACATCAACGGTGACGGGCTGCGCAACGACCGCGCGTTCATCTTCGACCCGGCCAGCGCGCCCGACCCTGTGCTCGCGCAGGGGATGCAGAACCTGCTGGCCGGCACGTCCGGCCGCGTGCGCGAGTGCCTGGAGAGCCAGCTCGGCCGCGTGGCGAGCCGCAACAGCTGCCGCGGGCCGTGGACGGCCTCGCTCGACGCGCGCGCCGCCATCCACCCGGACCTGGGCGGGCAGCTCGGCCGCCGGCTCACCCTGTCGGTCGATGCGAGCAACCTGCCCGCGGGCGTCGACCGGCTGCTGCACGGCAGCGACAACCTGCACGGCTGGGGCAGCAACGGCTTCGGGCAGGACCCCACGCTGCTGTACCCGCGCGGGTTCGACGCCTCCACCGGCCGCTTCCTCTACCAGGTCAACGAGCGCTTCGGCGAGACGCGCAGCTCGCGCTTCGGTCCCGGCTCGTCGTTCCAGGTGGCGCTCACCGGGCGGCTCACCGTGGGCCGTCAGGCTCCCGCGGGCGGGTTCGGCGGCGGGCTGGCGGGCATCGCGTTCGGCGGCTTCGGCGGCGGGGGTGGAGGCGGTGGAGGCGGTGGAGGCGGTCGCGGCGGCGGCGGGGGTGGTGATGGCGGCGGCCCCGGCGGTGGCGGGGGTGGCGGGGGCGGGTTCGATGTGGGTAACATCCTCACGCGCGTGATCCCGGACCCCATCACGCCGCTGATCGCGCTCAAGGACACGCTGCACCTGACCGACGAGCAGGTCGCGCGCCTGCGGGCTATCGGCGACTCGCTGAAGGTGAAGAACGACTCCGTGGCGGCCGAGATCCGCGCCGCGCTCGCCCCGCCGGCCGACACCACCGCCGCAGGCCGCGCGGGCGGACGCCGGGCGGGCGGTGCCGGCGGCGGCGGGAACTTCGGCGAGATCTTCCAGCGCTTCGGCCCGCGCATCACGCAGGCGCGCACCAACGTGCAGAAGGCGCTCGACGAGGCCAAGGCGGTGCTCACGGCGGACCAGTGGCGGAAGGTGCCCGCCGCCATCCGCAACGTCCTCGGCCCCTTCGGCCCCGGCATCCCCGGCGGCGGCGGCGGACGGCCCCGCGGGTGATGCATCCCCGCCCGCCCGTGCGACGAACGGCGGGTAATCGGTAGATGAACGAGAAACCCCGGTCCTCTTCGGAGGATCGGGGCTTCTCGTTTGGGTCGATGGTGTGGCGGTGAGATCGTCGCGGGCGGAAAGGGCCCCCTCCCCCGGCCCCTCCCCCAAAACTGCCTGGGGGAGGGGAGACCAGAAGTGCGTGGCGTGGGGTGGGAGGCGGCCGTAAGGCTAAGCAAGCCTTGAAGATACCCGGATCGTTCGGTGTGGTTGTCGGCCCGTTTGCCGACGCCGCAAACAGATCGGACGGGCGACGTCCGTCGATCGCCGTATACCGCCTCGTCGCGCCGGCTCCGAATGCCAGGCTGGACGCAAACCTCACCCTCGCGACGATTTAGCTCCCCTCCCCCAGGCAGTTTTGGGGGAGGGGCTGGGGGAGGGGGCGCCCTTCATCCCGCGCTCACCCGAACGGCACCAGCCGGATGCCGTACGTCGCCAGGTCGATGCTCATCCCGTGCACCTTACCCTTCCCGTCGGCGATGGCGAGCTTCCGGGAGCGCACGTCCTCCACGAACTTCGGGTTGGCGGCCTCGGCGCGGCGGTTGGCGACGATGCGCAGGCGGGCGACCTCGGCGTCCTCGCGGCTGAGCGTGGCTGGCAGCGCGGCGAAGTCGGCCTGGATCTGCGCCTTCGTCGCGTCCTTGATGCTGCCGTTCTGCACCACGATGTCGAACATCAGCGCGGCGGCGCGCTCGGACCACACGCCGTACGCGGCGCACATCTTCAGGCCCTGCTGAAAGCGGTCGTTCGCGCCGTCCACCTGCATCTGCTGGAACGAGTCCACGCGGCCCAGCGCCTTGAAGCGGCTGCGCCACGGCTCCACCACGTGGTGCTTGTCGTCCTGGATGCCCGCGGCCCAGGCGAGCTGCGCCGCCTTGTCCTGTGCGAGCATCGCGTGCACCGCCGCGTAGCCGTCGCCGAACGCCGCCTTCATGTCGGCCGTGTGCTCCGTGTCCATGCGCTTGAGCAGCGGCTGGAGGGTGCCCTGGCCCAGGTTCCACTGCAGCACGCCCAGGCTGATGCCCTGCCCGTCGAAGCTGCCCGCCAGCCCGCAGAAGCAGTCCGGCACGCCCGCCTCCGTCTCGAACGCGGCGGTGAGCGCCAGGCAGCGGTACGCGAGCGGCTTCTCCGCCAGCGACGGGGCTTTCGGCGCGGCGGGCTGGAAGAGCGACGCCCAGGTGACCGGGTCCACGATTCCGGTGGTGGAGAGTCCGGCCTTCGCCTGGAACTGCTGCACCCCGCGCTCCACCCCGCCGCCGAACGCGTCGTCGATGGGGCCGGGGTAGAAGCCCAGCTCCTGCAAGCGCACCTCGATGCGGGTCACGTCGGGACCCCTGGACCCACGCTGGTAGACGGTCATTGCGGCCTCGTGAAACGGGAGGTTCGATGGATGGCGCGCAGTCGGGCGATGCCGCGCGGACGCACGGATGCGCCGCGGGAACCTTCGAGTCGTGCGCCTGGGAAGATGCGGGGTGAGGATGCGGCGGACGGGGAGGAGATGTCCGCTCGCGACACAATTTGGCGGGGGATCGGCGGGTTGGGAAGAGGCCCTCACCCGGCGGCCCGAGAGCCGCCACCCTCTCCCACAACCGCGTGGGAGAGGGAACGTACTGCGTGGTGTCGCGAGGGAAGGTTGGGTGTGCTTCAGCAGGATGGGCGAATTGCGTCGGCCGATGCGATGGGCACCGTCGCGTGCCGCGATCCACCGGCCGTAGCCGCGGAGGTGGGGTCCCGCCGTTGTAGCGCGCGGGTTTATCCTCCAGGGCGAGGCGGTCGGCGACTTCCGTTCGGCGCTGCCTATCCCCTCCACGGCGATTGCGGCGGCGACTGCCCATCCGGCGCTGTCTATCGCTAGGGCGGTGCGGCCGTGCTGCCAACTTCCGCTCAGGATCTCCAGCCGCGAGACCTCTCCCGACCGCCATCTACTGCCGGATACGATGGCTGAAGTGCGGCAGCAGGGCCGCGCTACTTCGCCGCGGCGGCGATCATGGGCTCGGGGTGGAGCTCCACCAGGCCCTCGTCCTTGAGGGCGGTGGGCAGGGTAAGGCGGAAGTTGCTGCCCACGCCGGGGGTGGACGTGACCTCGAGCGAGCCGTCCAGCAGGCGCGCCAGGCGGCGCGAGATGGGCAGACCCAGCCCGGTGCCCTGGTGCTGGTTGGGTTGCGAGAGCTGCACGAACTCGTCGAAGATCTTCTCGTGGTCTTCCGCGGCGATGCCCTCGCCGTGGTCCTGCACCGATACCTCCACCCCGCCCTCCTCGCGCGGCCGGCACGTCACCTCGATGGGCTTGCCCGCGCCGAACTTGATGGCGTTGGAGAGCAGGTTCAGCAGGATCTGCCGCACGCGCCGCGGGTCGGTGACCACCGTCACGGGGTCGCCCTCGGGGATCAGCGTCAGCTCCGACCCGTGCTCGTCCGCCAGGGGCCGTACGGTGACGAAGAGCTCCTGCACCAGCGCCGGGAAGGCGACCGTCTGCACCTCCAGCTCGATCTTGCCCGCCTCGATCTTGGACAGGTCCAGGATGTCGTTCACCAGTTCCAGCAGGTGCTTCGCGGCCTTGTTCGCCCGCTCGATGCCGTTGGTCTGCTCGGGGTTCAGCGGGCCGTAGATGTTGTCCAGGAGCAGCGAGCTGTAGCCCAGGATGGCGTTGATGGGGGTGCGCAGCTCGTGGCTCATGCTGGCGTAGAAGCGGCTGCGGGCGCTCATGGCCGTCTCCAGCTCCAGCTGCCGCACCTGCAATTGCTCGTTCGCCAGCTTCAGCTCGGCCGTGGTGTTCGCCAGGCTCACCGCCTGCTGCCGCAGCGCCTCCTCGGCCGCGTGGCGCTCGGAGACGTCGCGCGCAATGACGGTGAACACCTTCTCCGTCTTCAGGTCCAGGCACGAGACCGACGCCTCGATGGGGAACGACTGGCCGTCGCGCCGCACGCCCTGCATCTCCAGGCTGGGCGGTGCCGCCGGCGCGGGCTCGTCGGCTCCGCGGCCGCCGGCGCCCTGGCAGATGGCGGCCAGGTGGTCGCCGCCCAGCGAGGGGTTGAAGAAGCGGTCCACCGGCGAGCCCACCGCCTCCTCGGCCGGGTAGCCGAACATGCGCTCGGCCGCGGCGTTGAAGATGGTGACCTTCTGGCCCTCGTCGAAGGTGATGATGGCCTCCATGGCCGAGCCCACGATCTCGGCCATGCGCGCCTCGCTCTCCAGCAGGCGCGCCATGTGGCGCATCTCCAGCTCGCGGCGCTCGCCCTCGCGCAGCAGCTTCTCCTGCTCCTTCAGCTGCTCCGTCTTCAGGTACAGGTCCACGAAGACGCCCACCTTGCTGCGCAGCACGTCCGGGTGGAAGGGCTTGAACATGTAGTCCACCGCGCCCACCGAGTAGCCCTCGAAGACGAAGGCGTCCTCCTTGTTGATGGCGGTGAGGAAGATGATGGGCGTGTGGCGGCTCTTCTCGCGGCTCTTGATCAGCTTGGCCGTCTCGAAGCCGTTGAGCCCCGGCATCTGCACGTCGAGGAGGATGACCGCGAAGTCGTGGACCAGCACCTGGCGCAGCGCCTCCTCGCCGCTGGCCGCGCGCACCAGCTCGTGGCCCAGCGGCTCCAGGATGGCCTCCAGCGCCAGCAGGTTCTCGGGGCGGTCGTCTACCGTGAGGATCTTGGCCGCAGCGGGGCTCACGCCGCACCGTCCGTGCAGGGGGGAAGCCGGCGCCCGCGGATGGCCGCCAGGTACGGGGCTATGCGGCCCAGCGGCAGCACGCACGCCTCGGGCACCAGGCGCAGGGCGGCCTGCGGCATCACGCGGACGTCGGCGGTGGCGGGGTCCTGCACCACGCCGCGGCCGCCGCGGTCCACGATGCGGCGCAGGCCCCGCGAGCCGTCGCCGTTGGCGCCGGTGAGCACCACGCCGATGGCGTCGGGGCCGTACTCGTCGGCCACGGCCTCGAAGGTCACGTCGATCGAAGGGCGGCTGAAGCGCACCGGCTCGTCCACGGTCAGGGCGAAGGATCCGCCGTCCACCAGCATGTGGTAGTCGGGAGGGGCGATGTACACTCGGCCGGGCAAGATCTCTTCCTTGTCGGCGGCCTCGCACACCGGCAGCGCCGTGCACTCCTGCAGCAGCTCGCACAGCAGCTGCGAGTCCTTGCTGCGGTGCTGCACCACGGCCACCGGGATGTCGAAGTTGCCCGGCAGCCCGCCCACCAGCGCCCGCAGCGCCGTGAGCCCGCCCGCCGAGGCGCCCACCACCACCATCCGGTACCCGGGCGCGACCCCGTCCACTACCTGACCCTCCGGTAGATCTTCTCGCGCGGGTCCAGCGCGTCGTAGCACGGCTCGAACCGCGAGAACCGCAGCGACTCCTTGTTGCCCAGCGCCAGCACCCCGAACATCGCCAGGCTGTTGTAGAAGAGCTCGTGCACCCGGTTCTGGAGGTCGCGGTCGAAGTAGATCATCACGTTCCGGCACAGGATCACGTTGAACTCCGAGAAGGAGCCGTCGGTCACCAGGTTGTGCTGCGAGAAGACCACGTTGCGCGTGAGCGACGAGTTGAACAGCGCCCCGTCGTACATCGCCGTGTAGTACTCCGAGAACGACCGCTTGCCCCCCGCGCGCATGTAGTTCTGCGTGTACTCCTGCATCTTCTCCAGCGGGAAGATGCCGGCCTTGGCCCGGTGCAGCACCACCTCGTTGATGTCGGTGGCATAGATGCGGGCGCGGTCGTACAGCCCCTCCTCCTCCAGCAGGATCGCCATGGAGTACACCTCCTCGCCCGTGGAGCACCCCGCGTGCCACAGGCGGATGAAGGGGTACGTGCGCAGCAGGGGCACCACCGTCTCCCGGAACGCCAGGTAGAAGCTGGGGTCGCGGTACATGGCCGTGACGTTGATGGAGAGATCCAGCAGCAGCTTCTCCATCATCCCCGAGTCGTGCAGCACGCGCTCCTGCAGCGCGCTCACCGTGCGCAGCCCCTCGGCCTGGATGCGCTTCCAGAGCCGGCGCTTCAGCGAGGTGTAGGCGTACGAGCGGAAGTCGAAGCCGTAGTGCCGGAACACCCCCTCCAGGAGCAGCTCGATCTCCAGCTTCTCCAGGTCCTTCGCGTAGCTGTCGGGCGTGTCGGGCAGTGTGACCGCGTTGTCCGCCGGCATGTCGCTCCGTTGCAAGTCGCTGCGGCGCCGCATCATGCGGACGCCCCTGGCCGGAGCACAGGCAAAGCCGGTGCCGCGCCCCCGGCCGCGCACGCGCGCCGCCGAGGGAACGGCCCCCTCACCCTCCCTACCGGTACAGCCACACCCGCATCAGCGACAGCAGCTGGTCGGTGTCCACCGGCTTGGTGATGTAGTCCGAGGCGCCCGACGCGATCGACTTCTCGCGGTCGCCCTTCATCGCCTTGGCCGTGAGCGAGATGATGGGCAGGTTCGCGAACGACTCCATCTCGCGTATGGCCTTGGTCGTCTCGTAGCCGTCCATCTCCGGCATCATCACGTCCATCAGCACCAGGTCCACGTCGGGGTTCGCCTTCAGTGTCTCGATGGCGTCCCGGCCGTTCTCGGCGAAGACCACGTTCATCCCCTGGCTCTCCAGCACGCTGGTGAGCGAGAAGATGTTCCGCACGTCGTCGTCGACCACCATGATCTTCTTGCCGGCGAAGGTGCTGTCGGCATTGTGCAGCTGCTCCAGCATGCGGCGCTTCTGCTCGGGCAGGCGCGCCTCGATGCGGTGCAGGAAGAGCGCGGTCTCGTCGAGCAGCCGCTCCGGGCTCTTCACGTCCTTGATGATGATGGTCTCCGCGTACCGCCGGAGCTGCGTCTCCTCCTGCGGGCTCAGGTCCTTGCCCGTGTAGATGATGATGGGCGTGTTCTGGAGCTCCGGGTTGCTCTTCACCGTCTCCAGCAGCTTGAAGCCGTCCATGTCGTGCAGGCCCAGGTCCAGAACCATGCAGTCGAAGTGGCTGCCGCCCAGCTGCTCCAGCGCCTCCTGCGCGCTGCCCACCGCCACGATCTCCACGTCGTCCTCGCCCACCAGCTCGATGATGCTCTTGCGCTGGGTCTCGTCGTCCTCCACCACCAGCAGGCGCTTGACCGCGGTGGAGATGAAGGTGGAGATCTGCTCGAACGCGCCCTCCAGCGCCTCCTGCGTGACCGGCTTCTCCAGGTAGCTGATGGCACCCGAGCGCAGCCCCTGCTGCCGCTTGTCGGCCGCCGAGACGATGTGCACGGGGATGTGGCGCGTCTCTGCGTGGTGCTTCAGCCGGTCCAGCACCGTCCACCCGTCGATGCCCGGGAGGTCGATGTCGAGCGTGACCGCGTCGGGCCCGTACTGCGCCACCAGGTCCAGCCCGGTTTCGCCGTCGAGCGCCACGATACCCTTGAAGCCCTTCTCGCGGGCCATGTCCAGCAGGATGCGCGCGAACGGCACGTCGTTCTCCACGATGAGCACCGTGCGGTCGCCCGGCTCGATGGCCGCCCGGTCGTCGTGGATGGCGCCCTGCCCGCCCTCGCGCGGCACCCGCCGCCGCTCGGGCGCCGGGGCCGGGATCGACCGCGTGGCCGTGCCCGCCGGCAGCGCCCCGGCGTTGGCCATCGCCCGCCGCTCCTCGGCGGCCTCCACGTCCTCGTCCATCCCGTCGTCGCCGCTCCAGTGCTCCGGCAGGAAGAGGGTGAACGTGCTGCCCTCGCCCTCGGCGCTCTCCACGCGGATCTCGCCGCCCAGCAGGCGCGCGATCTCGCGCGAGATGGACAGGCCCAGGCCGGTGCCGCCGTACTTGCGGCTCGTGGTCCCGTCCGCCTGCTGGAACGCCTCGAAGATCAGCCGCTGCTTGTCCCTCGCGATCCCGATGCCGGTGTCGCTGACCGCGAAGGCGATCACCGTCTCCGCCTCGTCGAGCGTGGGGTTGGCGAAGCGCCGCCCCTTGTCGGCCCGCCGCACGGTCAGCTTCACCCCGCCCTCGGCCGTGAACTTGACCGCGTTGGCGATCAGGTTCTTCAGCACCTGCTGGAGGCGCTGGCCGTCGGTGTAGATGCTCTCCGGCAGCTCGCCGGCCAGGTCCACCTCGAACTGGAGGCCCTTCTGCTCGGCCACCGGCTGGAAGCTGCGCTGCACGTAGTCGCGCACGTCGGCCAGCAGCACGTCGCTGGGGTTCACCTCCATCTTGCCCGCCTCGACCTTGGAGAGGTCGAGCACGTCGTTGATCAGGTTCAGCAGGTCGGTGCCCGACGCCAGGATGGTCTGCGCGAACTCCACCTGCTTCTCGCTCAGGTTCCCGTCCTTGTTGTCGGCCAGCAGCTTGGCCAGGATCAGCAGCGAGTTGAGCGGCGTCCGCAGCTCGTGGCTCATGTTGGCCAGGAACTCGGACTTGTACTTGGACGACAGGGCGAGCTGCGCCGCCTTCTCCTCCAGCGCCAGGCGCGCCGCCTCCACCTCGCTGTTCTTCTGCTCGACCTTGCGGTTCTGCTCGGCCAGCAGCGAGGCCTTCTCCTCCAGCTCCTCGTTGACCTGCTGGAGCTCCTCCTGCTGGTCCTTCAGCGCCTCTTCCGAAGCCTTCAGCGTCTTCGCCTGCGACTCCAGCTCGGCGTTCGTGCGCCGCAGCTCGTCCTGCTGCGCCTGCAGCTCCTGCGACTGGCTCTGCAGCTCCTGCGTGAGCTTCTGCGACTGCTCCAGCAGCTCCTCGGTGCGCATGTTGGCGGTGATCATGTTGAGCACCACGCCCACGCTCTCGGCCAGCTGGTCCAGGAAGACCTGGTGAATGTCGGAGAACGGAAGGAACGAGGCGAGCTCGATGACCGCCTTCACGTCGCCCTCGAACAGGATGGGCAGCACCATGATGTTCCGCGGCGGGGCCTGGCCCAGCCCGGAGTTGATCATGATGTAGTCGTCCGGGACGCCGGTGAGCAGGATCGACTTCTTCTCCAGCGCCGCCTGCCCCACCAGCCCCTCGCCCAGGTGGAAGCGGTTCGCGACGTGCTTGCGCTGCTTGTACGCGTAGCTGGCGATCAGCTTCAGCACGGGCGTCTGCCCGTCCTGGTCCATGATGAAGAACGCGCCGTGGTGGGCCGAGACCAGCGGCGTCAGCTCGCTCATGATGAGGCGCGACACCGACTCCAGGTCCTTCTGGCCCTGCATCATGCGGCTGAACTTGGCCAGGTTGGTCTTCAGCCAGTCCTGCTGCTTGTTCGTCTCCGTGGTCTCGCGAAGGTTCGCGATCATCTGGTTGACGTTGCGCTTCAGCTCGTCGAGCTCGCCCTTGGCCTCCACCGTGATGGTGCGGGTCAGGTCGCCCTCGGTCACCGCCGTCGCCACGTCCTTGATGGCGCGCACCTGGTTGGTGAGCGAGTTGGCCATGGCGTTCACGTTGTCGGTCAGCGCGCGCCAGGTGCCCGCCGCGCCCGGCACCTCGGCCTGGCCGCCCAGCTTGCCTTCCGTGCCCACCTCGCGGGCCACGCGCGTCACCTCGTCCGCGAACACGGAGAGGCGGTCGACCATGGAGTTGATGACGTCCTTGATCTGGAGGATCTCGCCCGCCGCCTCGACCGTGATCTTCCGCGTCAGGTCGCCGTCCGCGATCGCCGTCGCCACGGCGGACACGTCGCGGAGCTGAACCGTCAGGTTGCCTGCGAGCTGGTTCACGTTGTCGGTGAGGTCGCGCCACACGCCCGCGACGCCTTCCACCCGCGCCTGCCCGCCCAGCTTCCCTTCCGTGCCCACCTCCTTGGCCACGCGCGTCACTTCCGACGCGAATGCGCTCAGCTGGTCCACCATCGTGTTGACGGTGTCCTTCAGCTGGAGCATCTCGCCCTTCACGTCCACCGTGATCTTGCGGCTCAGGTCGCCGCGCGCCACGGCCGTGGTCACGTCGGCGATGTTGCGCACCTGGCCGGTCAGGTTACTCGCCATGAAGTTCACGGAGTCGGTCAGGTCGCGCCAAACGCCCGCGACGCCTTCCACCCGCGCCTGCCCGCCGAGGCGGCCTTCCGTGCCCACCTCGCGGGCCACGCGCGTCACCTCCGATGCGAACGAAGAGAGCTGGTCCACCATGATGTTCACGGTGTTCTTCAGCTCCAGCATCTCGCCCTTCACGTCGGCCGTGATCTTCCGGCTCAGGTCGCCGCGCGCCACCGCCGTGGTCACGTCGGCGATGTTGCGCACCTGGCCGGTGAGGTTGCTCGCCATGAAGTTCACGCTGTCCGTCAGGTCCTTCCACGTGCCGCCCACACCGGGCACGTTGGCCTGCCCGCCCAGCCGCCCCTCCGTGCCCACCTCTCGCGCCACGCGCGTCACCTCGTCCGCGAACACGGAGAGGCGGTCGACCATTCGGTTGATCACGTCCTTGATCTGCAGGATCTCGCCCTGCGCCTCGACCGTGATCTTCCGCGTCAGGTCTCCGTCGGCGATGGCCGTCGCCACGGCGGACACGTCGCGGAGCTGCACCGTCAGGTTGCCGGCCAGCTGATTCACGTTGTCCGTCAGGTCTCGCCAGACACCGGCGACGCCCTCGACTCGGGCCTGGCCGCCGAGCTTCCCTTCCGTGCCCACCTCCTTCGCGACGCGCGTAACCTCGGACGCGAAGGCGGAGAGCTGGTCCACCATGGTGTTTATGGTGTTCTTGAGCTGGAGCATCTCGCCCTTCAGCTCCACCGTGATCTTCTGGCTGAGGTCGCCGTTCGCCACCGCGGTGGTGACGAGGGCGATGTCGCGCACCTGGCCCGTCAGGTTGCTCGCCATGAAGTTCACGCTGTCCGTCAGGTCCTTCCACGTCCCCGCGACTCCAGGCACCTCCGCCTGGCCGCCGAGTACGCCTTCCGTGCCCACCTCCCGGGCCACGCGCGTCACCTCGTCCGCGAAGACCGAGAGACGGTCGACCATTCGGTTGATGACGTCCTTGATCTGAAGGATCTCGCCCTGGGCCTCGACCGTGATCTTCCGGGTGAGGTCGCCGCTCGCGATGGCGGTTGCCACGGCGGACACGTCGCGCAGCTGAACCGTCAGGTTGCCTGCGAGCTGATTCACGTTGTCGGTGAGGTCGCGCCAGACACCTGCGACGCCTTCGACTCGGGCCTGGCCCCCCAGCTTCCCTTCCGTGCCTACTTCCTTCGCGACGCGCGTCACCTCCGATGCGAATGCGGAGAGCTGGTCCACCATCGTGTTGATGGTGTTCTTCAGCTCCAGCATCTCGCCCTTCAGCTCCACCGTGATCTTCTGCGACAGGTCACCGTTGGCGACCGCCGTCGTCACCAAGGCGATGTTGCGCACCTGGCCGGTCAGGTTGCCGGCCATGAAGTTCACGCTGTCCGTCAGGTCCTTCCACGTGCCCGCCACGCCCGGCACCTGCGCCTGCCCGCCGAGCACGCCTTCGGTGCCCACCTCTCGCGCCACGCGCGTCACCTCGTCCGCGAAGACGGAGAGGCGGTCCACCATGGAGTTGATGACGTCCTTGATCTGAAGGATCTCGCCCTGCGCCTCGACGGTGATCTTCCTCGTCAGGTCGCCGTCCGCGATGGCGGTCGCCACGGCGGACACGTCCCGCAGCTGCACCGTCAGGTTGCCGGCGAGCTGGTTCACGTTGTCGGTGAGGTCGCGCCACACGCCCGCGACTCCCTCCACCCGAGCCTGGCCGCCGAGCACGCCCTCCGTGCCCACCTCTCGCGCGACGCGCGTCACTTCCGATGCGAAGGCGGAGAGCTGGTCCACCATCGTGTTGACGGTGTTCTTCAGGTCCAGCATCTCGCCCTTCACATCTACCGTGATCTTCTGCGACAGGTCGCCGTTCGCCACCGCGGTGGTCACGAGGGCGATGTTGCGCACCTGGCCGGTCAGGTTGCCGGCCATGAAGTTCACGCTGTCCGTCAGGTCCTTCCACGTCCCCGCCACGCCCGGCACCTGTGCCTGGCCGCCGAGCACGCCTTCCGTGCCCACCTCTCGTGCGACTCGCGTCACCTCGTCCGCGAAGACCGAGAGCCGGTCCACCATGGAGTTGATGACGTCCTTGATCTGAAGGATCTCGCCCTGGGCCTCGACCGTGATCTTCCTCGTCAGGTCGCCGTCGGCGATGGCCGTCGCCACGGCGGACACGTCGCGCAGCTGCACCGTCAGGTTGCCGGCCATCGCGTTCACGCTGTCGGTCAGGTCCTTCCACGTGCCGCCCACGCCGGGCACCTCCGCCTGGCCGCCGAGCACGCCTTCCGTCCCCACCTCGCGCGCGACTCGGGTCACCTCCGATGCGAAGGAGCTGAGCTTGTCCACCATCGTGTTGATGGTGTTCTTCAGCTCCAGCATCTCGCCCTTCAGCTCCACCGTGATCTTCTGGCTGAGGTCGCCGTTCGCCACCGCGGTGGTGACGAGGGCGATGTCGCGCACCTGGCCCGTCAGGTTGCCGGCCATGAAGTTCACGCTGTCCGTCAGGTCCTTCCACGTGCCGCCCACGTTGGGCACCTCCGCCTGCCCGCCGAGCACGCCTTCCGTGCCCACCTCGCGTGCCACGCGCGTAACCTCGTCCGCGAAGACGGAGAGGCGGTCGACCATGGAGTTGATGACCTCCTTGATCTGAAGGATCTCGCCCTGCGCCTGCACGGTGATCTTCCGGGTCAGGTCGCCGTCGGCGATGGCGGTCGCCACGGCGGAGACGTCGCGGAGCTGTACCGTCAGGTTGCCGGCCATCGCGTTCACGCTGTCCGTCAGGTCCTTCCACGTGCCGGCGACCCCGGGCACCTCCGCCTGCCCTCCCAGCACGCCCTCCGTCCCCACCTCCCGCGCGACTCGCGTCACCTCGGAGGCGAATGCGGAGAGCTGGTCCACCATCGTGTTGACGGTGTTCTTCAGGTCCAGCATCTCGCCCTTCACGTCCACCGTGATCTTGCGGCTCAGGTCGCCGCGCGCCACGGCCGTGGTCACGTCCGCGATGTTGCGGACCTGGCCGGTGAGGTTGGACGCCATGAAGTTCACGCTGTCGGTCAGGTCCTTCCACGTGCCGGCGACGCCCGGCACCTCCGCCTGGCCGCCCAGCACGCCCTCCGTGCCCACCTCGCGGGCGACTCGCGTCACCTCGCTGGCGAACGAGGAGAGCTGGTCCACCATCGTGTTGACGGTGTTCTTCAGGTCCAGCATCTCGCCCTTCACGTCCACCGTGATCTTGCGGCTCAGGTCGCCGCGCGCCACGGCCGTGG
>DASRQW010000370.1 GCA_035696245.1 Longimicrobiaceae bacterium
GAATGCCTTGTTGGCCTCGGCCATCCGGTGGGTGTCGTCCTTCTTCTTGATGGTGGCGCCCTCGTTCCGGCTCGCGGCCAACAGCTCGGCACCGAGGCGGTCCGCCATCGTCTTCTCGCCGCGGGCGCGGGCATAGCCCACGAGCCAGCGCATGGCGAGCGCGGTGCGGCGCTCCGGACGGACCTCGACGGGCACCTGGTAGGTGGCGCCGCCCACGCGGCGCGACTTCACCTCGAGGACCGGCTTGGCGTTGTTGAGCGCGGCCTTGAAGACGGTCTCGGCCGGCTGGCCGGTCTTCTCCTCGAGCGCGGTCATCGCGGCGTAGAAGATGCCCTCGGCGGTCGACTTCTTGCCGTCGAGCATGAGGGTGTTGACGAACTTGGTGATCGACTCGCTCCCGTAGACGGGATCCGGGAGGATCGGGCGCTTGACGGCGCGTGTGCGGCGGCTCATGGCTTACCTCTTCCCCTTGGCGGGAGCGCCCTTGCCGGCACCCTTCCCGGCCGGCTGACCCGGCTTGGGACGCTTGGCACCGTACTTGGAGCGGCTCTGGCGGCGATCGTTCACGCCGGAGGCGTCGAGCGTGCCGCGGACGATGTGGTAGCGCACACCCGGAAGGTCCTTCACGCGACCGCCGCGGATGAGGACGATCGAGTGCTCCTGCAGGTTGTGGCCCTCACCCGGGATGTACGCGGTGACCTCGAACCCGTTGGTCAGCCGGACGCGGGCGACCTTGCGAAGCGCCGAGTTCGGCTTCTTCGGGGTCGTGGTGTAGACGCGCGTGCAAACGCCGCGCTTCTGCGGATTGTTCCGCATCGCCGGCGACTTGCTCTTCTTCTCGAGCGTCTGGCGTCCCTTGCGGACCAGCTGGTTGATAGTCGGCATGCTTTGGCGTATACCCGAGTGAATAAACGAAATACAGGCGGAGACGTACCCTGTCTCCGCCGCCGCCTGACAGCAGGTGGGCGACAGACCGAGAAACGTAATGACGGACCCGCCCCCTGTCAACCCGCCGCGGCGCCTCCCGCGCTGGTGGATGCAAGCCGTTCGGCTGGCGCGGAGACAGGTCGTCGCGCTTCGGAAAGTGCCGTCTCGGGCGCGATCACCGCGGGTGGATCGGGATGAGCTGGGCTCCGCCGCGCATCCGCGGGAGACTGGCGGATCGGGGGATGGAGGGCCGTACATCTCCAGTCACGGGAGATGGTCGTCCGGCGATGCGGCCGCGCATCTGCCGAGAGGCATCTTCCGATGCGAATCTCTCCGTGGCTGTCCGCCGTAGGCGCCTGAGACGCCATCCACGCACATCTACGTTCGTCTTCCGACTGGCTCCCGTCCGCGACGCGAGGGAGAAAGCGAAGCGGCCCCGCACCGCGTGCGAGGCTGCTCGGCGGGCGAGGGGGGGTGTCGCGGTCCCGCTCTACCCGCGGTACTTCTCCAGCAGGACCATCATCAGCACGCTGAGGAGGGCGAGGCGCTCGTCAGCGTCGGTCAGCTCGGCGGCGGTCCGCGAGAGGGTGAAGCGGCCTTCCAGGAACGCCGGCTCCTTCTTGAGGCGCATGAGCTGCTCGCCCGTGTCTGCCCGAGTCACCAGGTACGCGGGGTTGAAGACGTAGCCGCTGAAGATGCCGGCGATGGGGATCTCGCCGAACAGCCCGTCGAGCACCTTGACCCACGGGTTCTCCTCGCGGATCTCCATGATGGTCCCGCCACCGCGCATCACCTCGTAGTGCGTGCGCCAGATGGAGCGCATGCCGCGGCGCTGCACCACGCCCAGCTCGGCGCCGCCCGCCTCGGCGACGTGGTAGCGCGCGGAGATGTCGAGCACGCGGTCTGCCGCGATGGTGTACAGCGGGCGCGTCTGCTCGGTGTCGGCGAAGACGGTGACGGCTTCCTTGAGCTTGAACGCCTTCTGCTTCACGTAGCAGAGCAGGCTGCCGCTGGCGTCGGTGACGGAGATCTGACGGCCGAGCGCAAACGTCTTGAACTTCAATTCGAGTGGGAATTGCATGGGCGCGAGGAGGGAGAGCGTGGCAGGTTGGACGGCTGACCGTACCGAAGCTACGGCGGCACCGTAACCGGTGCAACGCTCCCGGCCGAGCTACGTCACCCGCCTCTCTGCATGGCGCTCCGCGCATCGGGACAGTCATCTGGCCCGCGCATCGGCGGCAGCGCATCACCGGTGATCGATCAGGACCGCGGGATGGGCTTCACCGCATCTCCCGAGACTCCCAGCCGTTCATCTCCCGAAGAGCCGGCAGTCATCTACCGGGACTGAACGAGCGGCGGCGGCGCGGGTCAGGGGCTCATCGAGCCGAGAAGGAGGGCCAGGAGCGCGGCGGACGCGGCGCAGAAGGCGAGGCCGCTCCAGTGCGCGGAGGCCCAGGTGCCCGCCCGTGGCCGGTACGGCACGCGCGAGGCCTGGGTTCCGGCTGCTGCTTTCCGTCTCTCGCTCCCCTGCATCGCGCGCCTCCGCTTCCACGTGAGTACGTCCGCCACCCGGAGGAGAGATACCGGCGTGCGGAGCCGCGCGTTTGCCGGCGGCGGGGTCTGGCGGGTTGCTGCCATCTTCGCTCACGACGCATATTTCCCACGGCGCGTAAACCGGACGGGGCCGAGCGGCATCCAACCTTCCGGCGCACCCGCCTCCCCACCTCCTGCCGCGCGCCCGCGCGGGGGACGTTCCCGAACCAGGACACCACGCATGACCTCTCTCAAGACCCTGCGCCCGCTGGCGGCGGCGCTGGCCACGCTCGCGGCGACGCAGGCGGCGGCCCAGACGCCCGCGTCCAACCCGGGCCCGCCGCTGAGCCGCGAGAACCTGGACACGACCTGCGCGCCCTGCCAGAACTTCTACCGCTACGCGAACGGCGGGTGGGCGGCGAAGAACCCGGTCCCGGCGGCCTTCTCGTCGTGGAGCGGCTTCAACGAGCTGACCGAGCGCAACAACCTGGTGCTGAAGCAGGTGCTGGAGACGGCGGCGGCGAACGCGGAGACCACGAGCGACCCCAACACGCGCAGCCTGGGCCGCCTGTATGGCACGTGCATGGACAGCGCGGCGGCGGAGCGGGGGGGCATCTCGCCCATCGCGGCAGACCTGCGGCGGCTGGACGCGATCCGCACGCGCGCGGACCTGCAGGCCACGCTGGGCCGCCTGCACCGCGAGGGCATGGGCGGGCTGTTCGGCTTCGGGTCGGAGCAGGACGCGGTGGACGCGAGCAAGGTGATCGCTGGGATGGGCCAGGGCGGCCTGGGCCTGCCGGACCGCGACTACTACACGCGCACCGACAGCGTGACGGTGCGGCAGCGCGCCAACTACGTGGCGCACGTGCAGCGCCTGTTCGAGCTGGCCGGCGAGCCCGCGGCGCAGGCCACGGCCGACGCGCAACGCGTGATGTCGCTGGAGACGGCGCTGGCGCTGGCGTCGATGGGACGCGTGCAGCTGCGCGACCCCCAGGCTTCGTACCACGTGATGACGGTGGCCGAGCTGGACCGGACGGCACCGGGCTTTTCGTGGGCCACGTTCCTTCGCGACGTGGGCCTGCCGCAGGTGACGTCGATGAACGTGGGCCAGCCGGAGTTCGCCAAGGCCATGGCGCACGAGATCGCGACGCGGCCCATGGAGGACTGGCGCGCGTACCTGCGGCTGCGGGCCATCAACGGCGCGGCGAGCTGGCTGAGCACGCCGTTCGTGCAGGAGAACTTCCGCTACTCGTCTTCGCTCACGGGCGCGAGAGAGATGCAGCCGCGGTGGAAGCGCTGCCTGCGCATGGCCGACGGCGTGCTGGGCGACGCGCTGGGCCGCGAGTACGTGAAGGTGTCGTTCACGCCCGAGGCGAAGGCGGGGATGGAGGACATGCTGCGCAACATGCGCGCGGTGTACGCCGAGCGCATCGCGGCGGCCACGTGGATGAGCGACAGCACCAAGCCGGCGGCGCTGCAGAAGCTGGGCACGTTCGCCCAGAAGATCGGCTACCCGAGCGTGTGGCAGGACTACAGCAGCATGAACATCGGCAACGCGTCGTTCGTGTCGAACCTGCGCGCGGGCGGGCTGTACGACACGCGCCGGGACTTCGCCAAGATCGGCAAGCCGGTGGACCGCACGGAGTGGGGGATGACGCCGCCCACCGTGAACGCGTACTACAACCCGCAGGTCAACGAGATCGTGTTCCCGGCGGGGCGCCTCCAGCCGCCCTTCTTCCACCCGTCGTACGACGTCGCGGCCAACTACGGCGGCATCGGCGGCACGATCGGGCACGAGATGTCGCACGGGTTCGACGACCAGGGCCGCCAGTACGACGCGCAGGGCAACCTGCGCGACTGGTGGACGGCCGGCGACGCGCAGCGCTTCGGCGAACGGGCGCAGAAGGTGGTGGACCAGTACAACGCCTACACGGTGCTGGACAGCCTGCACGTGAACGGAAAGCTCACGCTGGGCGAGAACATCGCCGACATCGCGGGCCTGCGGATCGCGTACTACGCGATGGAGAAGGCGCTGGAGGGCAAGCCGCGCGTGCTGATCGACGGGTTCACGCAGGAGCAGCGCTTCTTCCTGGCGTACGCGCAGGCGCGCCGGGCCACGTTCCGCGACCAGCAGCTGCGGCTGATGGTGCAGACCGACCCGCACTCGCCCAACGAGTTCCGCGTGAACGGGCCCATGGCGAACATGCCGGAGTTCGCGGCGGCGTTCGGGTGCAAGCAGGGCGACCCGATGGTGCGGCCGGAGAACCTGCGCGTGCAGATCTGGTAGCGTTCGCGCCTGTCCGATGTCGCAGTTTCTGCATCGGACGGGATTATGGTGGATAGAGGAGCGGCCGTCGTCCGGATGATCGGGCGGCGGCCGTTCGCCTTTTGCGTTCGTCGCGGGGTGCGGTTGAGGTGTCGAATGCGGAAGGGGTGCCCCCTCCCCCGGCCCCTCCCCCGCAAGCGGGAGAGGGGAGAACTGCATGCAGG